>JAIXVN010000417.1 GCA_027483005.1 Verrucomicrobiaceae bacterium | reverse complement strand
TTCGCCTTCTACGACGTCCGCTTCGACCCGACCACCGGCGAAAAGACCGACCACCCGCTCAACGACCCGCGCTTTGACGACGCCTCGATCCTGATCGCCGGCGTCAACTTCGGCTGCGGCTCCTCCCGCGAGCACGCTCCGCAGTCCCTCGCCAAATATGGCTTCAAGGCCGTCATCGCCGAGTCCTTCGCGGAAATCTTCTTCGGCAACTCCACCACGCTGGCCATGCCCTGCGTCGTCGCCACCGCCGAGGACATCGTTGCGCTGAAAACGGCCGTCGAAGCCGATCCGACCGTCCAGGTCACCATCGACCTAGACTCGATGCGCGTCCGCAGTTCCGCTGGCCAGGATTTCCCGGTCGTCATGCCCGACTCCGCCCGCGACGCCCTCATCTCCGGCCGCTGGGACCCGATCCAGGAACTCCTCGACAACGAGAAGTCCATTGAGGATCGCGCCACCCAGCTCGGCTACGTCTGAGCTGGCCTCCGGCCATCTAACCATCCAAAGGCCGGAGGAAACTCCGGCCTTTTTTTGGCTCTTCATCGGCCTTGCTGGTGAAATGCTGCTTGGGTAGCGGCCACGAAGGTAGGCAGGCCAAGGCAAGCAGTTTAGTCAGGCAAGTTGTCTTTCCCTCAGTGGCTCGGCGATTCATGGTGGTGGTGTCGTGACCATGATTGGATCTCAACACGGAAACTCGCTGCCGTTGGAATTCGATGACCTGAAAACCGAGAATCCAAGGGGCGGTTGAGGCACTTCATCAGATACCACCGCGGCGGGAAATGTCCCAAATGTTTCAGGAATGATTTGGAGATCCCGGCACTCACCGTGGCGCTGCCTTACAAGCTGCGCTGGCGCATCGAGCTGTTCTTTCGCTGGATCAAATGGCCATCTGCGTCACGCACTCCCATGGAACGAGTTCCCAAGCGCTGTAGGCCCAGACATGGACTGAAATCTGCGCCCATCTGATGATCGCCATCCTTCACAAGAAGCTGAGGCTGCCCGGAACGCTCCACCGAACCTCGCAGGTTTTGAGCTTTCATCCATTCGGGAAAGTGAATCCAAATGATTGACTTGCGGAAATCGGCCACAGGCATTTCCTGAATCAGGATTCCAACCAATGGGATTCGACCCAGTTGCAATCGAACACCGATGATCTCGGCCTTTTGGTGAGCCGCGTCAATTGCCCGGGCTGCTGGACTGATTGGACTTGAAGGAAGAGTGTCGTCTTGGACCAGGGGAAGAAAGCAAGATGATTCCCAGAGGGCTTGGATTGCCTCCCTGACTTCAAAATCTCATCCGTCAGATCGTTGACGTCGTTGTCCCGGAGGCTGTGGAGAAGGTTCTCGCGCGGAGGACGCGGAGGGAGATTGAAGAGTGAGGCTCATCGCCATGCGGATCTCAGCGATTGCATCCCAACCCTCAACCCTTTCCTCTCAACTCCTCCTTCCGTCCCTCGGCGATTCCCTTCGAGGAGGAGCCCTCTGAAGGAGGAGCTACGAAGGTCGAACCCGGCCCTTCATTTCCCCGTCTGCGCTCCGGCCTTGATCCATTCTGTTAGGATGTCGATGGCGACTTGGTCGAGAGGGCCGCTGCTGCCCATGGGCATGCGCGGGACGCCGTCGCCCTTGAGTCGTTTGAGGATCATCGAGTGGTCGGGATCACCGGGAGCGATGACGCGATTGGCCTTGTCGCCGAAGTTGGTGTTGAGGCCGCCGTCGATCATCCGGGTGCGGGCGGTGGTGAAGTCGGCCTTGGTCGACCACGGGCTGCTGGCGACGCCATCCTGTTGGTGGCAATGCGAGCAGTTCACCGCGAGGTAGCTGCGGCAGCGGTCCTCGAGAGTGCGGGTGGTGTCTGTTAGAGCTGCGAACGAGGGAGCGCCCTCGAGCTGGATTGGTTTCGCATCAAGCTGTCCGCCACTGATGAGGGCCTTGAGCTGGTTGGTGGCAGGATCGGACAGCGAGGGGCCGTTGAGCTGCCAGGTGTTCATGCCGAGGGTGTATCCGGCGATGGCGGTGTGGCACATCAGGCACTCGGCGCGACCGGGGGTGGGACGTCCCTTGTCCTCGGGTCCGGCGGGGATGCCGCCTTCGGGGACGAGCTCGGCATCGGATTGGTCGGGCAGCCACTTGTAGGTGATGCCATAGACGGCGGTCTCGGTCTTCACGAGGAAGCGGGTTTCGAGGCGCTTGCCGGGCTTGCCGCCTGTGGCGGGTTCATCGAGTTGCTGGATCCAGATGGTGCCGGTGGGGAAGGTCCATTGGCCGCTTTCGCTGAAGCCGATCTTTTCCTTTCCTGGCAGGCTGAACCAGCGTCGTGAAACCTCGCCGCCGTTCCAGGCGGGATGATTCACGGCATAGGGGATGACGCCGGGGGCCGGGGTGAGTTTCACCACATCGGCAAAGGCTCCGGTTTCCGAAAGCCTCTTCGGTGGTGGCGTCTGGCGCTGCGGCGCGCGGGCGAGCTTCTGGATACGGCCGCGATCGATGTCGGCGAGGAGGGTGTCGCCATTGACCGGATCGGTGCCGAAGGCGCTGACGGCTCCGCTGCGGACGAGGAGTTGGGGCTTCCAGGTGTCGCCGTCCTTGCGGATCGCCCAGACGCAGTGGCTGATGTAGTCGCCGAAAATGTAGGCACCATCGAGTTCGTCGAGGTTGCGGCTGTGGGAAACGACTCCGCCGGAAATCGAGTTGCCGCTGAAGATCGTGTCGTTGCCGTGAGGGTATTCGTAGATCGGCTTGGTAAATGTCACGCCCGCCGGCTTGTCCTTGATGCGTGGGCCGTCGTGGCTGCCTTCGAGGTAGCTCCAGCCGCCGTTGGAGCCGGGTTTCACGAGATAGACCTGTTCCCAGCGGTCCTCGCCGACAACGCCGAGGAAGAGGTCGCCTCGGGAGGAATCGAAGGAGAAGCGCCATGGATTCCGGAACCCGCAGGCATAGACCTCGGTGCGGATTTTCGAGGGATCGAGGGCCTTGCCATTGTGGCTGGATGCCTGGATGAAGGGGTTGTCGGAGGGGACCTTGTAGCCGCCCGGCTGGACGGCGGAGGGGAAGGTGGTGGAGGCCTGCGAATGGGGATTCGGGGCCAGGCTTTCCGGTTTCGCATCGACATCGAGCCGGTAGATCGCGGCGAAGAAGTCCTTGTCGATGTGGCGGGCGTTGTCGTAGGCATCGTAGTGGCCGCCGCCATCGCCCATGGCGTAGTAGAGGTAGCCATCCGGGCCGAAGTGGATGTCGCCGCCATTGTGGTAG
>JAIXVN010000423.1 GCA_027483005.1 Verrucomicrobiaceae bacterium | reverse complement strand
TCCCATTCTTCTCGCAAGCTCATAGTAGGTCGTGCCGGGCTTGGTCCGGGCGGAGCCGAAGATGGTCACGCAGGGGCCCACGAAATGCAGCACCCGGAACGCACGGATGAAATCAAGGGCGACGGTGAACAGCGTGCCCAGATCGCGGATGCGGCTGCGGGGACCGGAAAGGAAGTTATGGTCGGGTGAGACCAGCTCGAACATCTCCTGTTCAAGGATGTCCTTCTCGGTGATTTGGTTGGTTTCACTCGGCTGGGGGCAATCCGGGCAATCTGGTGCAGTCATGATCGGCGGACCTTCGAGCGGCAGTTGTGAGGTTTCAAGCGGCAATCACTTTCCACCTTGAAACCCAATCCTTGAACCTTGAACCTCTGTTCGTGGAACTGACGATCTCGACGCCGACACTTCTGTTTCCTGCGAGTTCGCTGCTGTTTCTCGCCTACACCAATCGCTTCCTGCACCTTTCCGCGCTGATCCGGACGCTGCATCTCGATTTCCGGAGCAGCCACAGTCCGGTGGTGGAGGGGCAGCTCAAGAACCTGCGCTGGCGGTTGAGCCTGATCCGAGGAATGCAGGCCTTCGGGGTGGTGAGCCTGATCTTCTGCCTGGCGTCGATGACCGGATTCTACTTCGAGAGCGAAGCTTCGGCGAAACTCCTCTTCGGCCTGGCGCTGGGCCTGATGGGGGTGTCGTTGCTGATGGCGCTGGCCGAGATCCTGCTGTCCGGCGGAGCCCTGGCGATTTTCCTGAAGGACATGGGCGACGAGAGCGGGCGGTCTTCCCATTCCGGGAAGGATGACGCTTGATGTCCCCGGCTTTGTCTGGCAAAGCACGCCCATGACGACTCGTGAGGAAGCGGCAGAGCAGTTGCGGGTGATCCGCTCGATGATGGAGCGGGCCACGGTGTTCCGAGCGCTTTCCGGAGAAACGGCCCTGATCGGCGGCGCGGCGGCGCTCGGAGCAGCCTGGATTTCCGAAACCAGGACCGGCTGGTCCTGGGCGACGATCTGGCTCGGCGGGTTGGCGGCGGTCCTGCTCTTCAACCTCTATCAACTCGTGCGCATGGCGAGGGCCAGAAACGGTCAGGTCTGGACCTCCGGGCTGAAGCTCGCCCTGCGTGGTGCACTGCCCTCGATCATCGCCGGCGGCTTTCTCGGCCTGCTGGCGGTGAGAAGCGGCCAGCCCTCCTCCACCATTCTCGCGGCTTGCTTCTGGATCCTGCACTACGGCCTGGCGTTGCTCGCGATCCGCGAGTTCGCGCCAAAGTCGATGGTCTGGCTCGGCTGGGCTTTCGTGCTCTTCGGTGTCGCGGCCCTGGCCTCGCTGACCGGATTGATCGATCAGGAAACCGCCCCGCTCATCGCCAAGGTGCGGAACGGCTCGCGGCTGATGGCGATCGCATTCGGAGGCTTCCATCTCCTCTACGGGGCGATCATCGTCACCACCGGCCGCCGTGAAGACAACGCCGCATGATCGACTTCTCCCAGATCGACAAAACCATCCACGAGAAGGGGCGGCTCTCCATCATGACGCTGCTCGCCTCCCGCGTGGAGCCGTGGCCGTTCCAGGACCTCAAGTCGCAGCTCGACATGAGTGATGGCAATCTCATCACCCACCTGCGGACGCTGGAAAAAGCCGGCTTCATCGGCGGCGAGAAGTTCACCGGCGACGGTCGGCCACAGACGCTCTACACGCTGAACCGCGAGGGCCGGAAGGCCTTCGAGCAGTATCTCTCGATCCTCGCGCAGATCCTCGATCTCGGGAAATGAGCAGCCGCCTTTCCAGAGTGAAACGCATCGCTGGATGGGCGGCCCTGGCCCTCGCAGTCGCATCGGCTCTCTGTGCTCTAACAATCCGCGATGCGAACATTCCCAGCGCGCTGATTTTCTTCGGCGTGCCATGGCTGCTGCGGATCGGGCTGTTAGGCCTTGCCGCGCTCCTGCTTCGACCGGTTGCGCGGAAGTGGAAACTGCTGATCGTGGTGCTGCTCATGGGCTCGCTGATCCAGGGAGTGCGTTCCTTTCAATGGAGTCAGCCACCGGTCGCGGAGTCGGGAGCGTTCAAGGTCACCCTGTGGAACACCGGGCGGAATCTCTGGAAAATGCCGCGCGCGTGGCCGGCACTGGTTGAGCCGGAGACCAGGCTCGTGGTGCTGATCGAGGCCGGACCGTTTCCGGATGACAGCTGGTCGCGATTCACCGCCACGCATCCGGATTTCACGTGGAAGCATCTTGAAGGCGGCATCGTGGTCGGAGTGAAAGGCAAGCTGTTCGATACCACCGCATTCGGCGATGCCGGGAGGTTCCGCTGTCACCGGGTGAGGGCGGAGATCGAAGGAACCTCCTACTCGGTCCTCGCCATCGACATTCCCTCGCAGCCCTGGCTACTACGCCAGCCGTACTTGGACCGCATCCGCAGCGTGGCGGAGAACGAGCGCTGCCTGATCCTCGGGGACTTCAACACGCCTCCGGACGCAAGGGGCTTCGATGCCTGGAGGGAAAACCTCACCCTCGCCAACGACAGCGGTCGAAAGGGCTTCCAGGAAACCTGGCTCTATGGCCTGCCGTTGCTCACGCTGGACCAACTCTGGCTCAGCCGGGATCTGCGGAACCTTTCGACCACGAGCAAGCCGACGCTGCGGTCCGATCATGTCCGCATGACCTTCCGCGTCGCCAAGGCAGGCCGGTGAGGAGGCGCGAGACTGCGAGACTCGCTTCCGGGAAAGAGGTTTCTTCACCGCCAAGACGCCAAGGTCGCCAAGGCCAACATGGATCCAGGTTGTCATGGTTTCATGTGATGAATCCAATAAGGCATTCTCTGAAAGTCCGGCTCTCTTTCAGATTTGCTGATCGCTTGTTGGCTTGGGCATTCTGAAACCTCAGAGAGCACAGAGAACGAAGAGTTCGCTGAGAAATGGATTCGAATCCGAATCACGCAGCATCTTTGAGGGTTTCATGGTTCCCGAAACTTTTCTGCGATCTCAGTTTCCCAGGCGCCTCTGCGGTGACAGAGGAGTCGGTCCACCAGCAAAGCTGACGGAGATCCAAAAATCCTTGGCGAACTTGGCGTCCTAGCGGTTCAAACTTCTTCGATTCGCAAACACGACTCCCCACATGCAGCAGACCTCAGGCATCCACGAAGCCCGTGTCCGGAGGAAGATTCCTCGCCGTCGCGGCGGTCACCGCGAGCTGGTCGCAGCATTCGTTTTCGGCGTGACCAGCGTGACCCTTGACCCAGTGCCAGGTCATCTTGTGGGTGGCCGCAGCGGCGGTGAGGCGCTGCCAGAGATCCTGGTTCTTCACCGGCTGCCCGGTCGAGGTTCTCCAGCCCTTCGCCTTCCAGCCCTTGATCCAGTTCTTGGTGAGGGCATCGATCACGTAACGCGAATCCGAATGCAGCTCGACCGCGCAGGGTTCTGTTAGAGACTCGAGGCCCGCGATCGCGGCCATCAGCTCCATGCGGTTGTTGGTGGTGCGGGCGAAGCCGCTGGAGAGCTCCAGGCGATGCTTGCCGCATTTCAACACCACGCCGTAGCCGCCCGGGCCCGGGTTGCCCTTGCAGGCGCCGTCAGTGAAAATGGTGACCTGTCGCATCAGGAAATCGATCGGAGTTCGCGGCGGATTTTTTCCACATCCACCGTCTCGAGGTAGCGTTGGATGTTGGGGTAAGCGCCCGCGTGATGGCCGTAGGCGGGATCGTTCAGCTCGGCAATCGCTTTCTCGCGCGACCAGTCCTGCACGACCATCCGATACATCGCGACCACGACGCCGGTGCGATCCGAGCCGTGCCAGCAGTGCACGAGCACCGGCTTG
>JAIXVN010000117.1 GCA_027483005.1 Verrucomicrobiaceae bacterium | reverse complement strand
CCTCCTCTCCCGCTGGCTTGGCTGAGAGTTTGATTTCGCCTGTCGGCCTGCCTGCTTCGATTTCCTTCGCAAGGGATTCGAGGGCTTTGACGTCCTCGGCATCGGCGGCGAGGCGTTCGGTTTCGCGGCGGCGGCCGTCAAACTCCTCGTAGCGTTCGCCAACGATTTCCTTCATCCGCGCGTGGCTCATGCGGCCCGGGCCTTGGAGGACGGGGCGTTCGTTGAACTCCAGCAGGCGGTCCACGTTGCTGCGCCAGTAGTCAAGATCGAGCTGCTTGCCGGACTTAACCCGCAATTCGGCCTGTTCGAGGAAGATGACCGTGAGGCGGTTGAGAGTGTCCACCTCGTCGGCATTGAGGTAGTTCTTGGCCACGAGGATGTCGTGCTTGCGAACGCGGGAGCCGCTCCAGGTCATGAGGTTCATGTTCGGCTGGGATGGATCGGCGCGCTGGACGACAAGCTCGGCGGCGGTGTGGCGGGTGACGGCGAAGAGCATCTTGTTCTGGATCTCCGCGAAGAAGCGGCCGGACTCCGCCGGGTCGTCCCGGTAATCGCGGCTGAGGGCGAGCAGGTCGCGGACTTTCTGGTAAAAGCGCTGCTCGGAGGCGCGGATTTCCCGGATGCGGGCCAGCAGCTCGTCGAAGTGGTCCCAGCCGCCCTCCGGGTGCTTGAGCTGCTCGTCGTTCATGACGAAGCCCTTGATGAGGTATTCAGAGAGGTGGGAGGTGGCCCATTGGCGGAACTCCGTGCCGCGCGGCGAGCGGACCCGGTAACCGACAGCGAGGACGAGTTCCAATCGGTAGAGCTTGGTGCGGTAGTTCTTCCCATCTGCGGCAGTTGTCAAGGATTCCTTGACAACTGAATGCTCATCCAACTCCCTCTCCTTGAGGATGTTGAGGATATGGAGGCTGACGTTTTGTTTGGTGGTCTGGAACAGCTCCGCGACTTCCAACTGGGTCAGCCAGACGGTCTCGCCCTCGACGCGGAGGGTAAAGTCCGGCTGCCCTGTCCGACCGGGATAGAGGATGATTTGGGGCTCGGGGGTTTCCATGGGGGTCACAATCCGAGTTCCTTGAGGTAGCCGTCCATTTTCGCGCGGACGGCGGTGAGTTGGGATTCCAGGCTGGCGATTTCCTGCTTCACCGCACCGAGGTCGATCTCCGCCTCCTCCTCGAAAGTGTCTACGTAGCGCGGGATGTTGAGGTTGAAGTCGTTGTCGGCGAGTTCCTGCGGAGTGGCGCGGTAGGCGTATTTCTCGACGGTTTGGAAGGCCTTGTGGGTGGCGACGATTCTGTCGAGGTGTTCCTCAGTGAGGACGTTCTGGTTTTTCGCGTCCTTGAAGTCACGGGAGGCATCGATGAAGAGGACGTCGCCGTGGGTCTTGCCCTTGTTGAAGAGCAGGATGGCGGCGGGGATGCCGGTGCCGAAGAAGAGATTGGCGGGCAGGCCGATGACGGCTTCGAGGAGGTTTCCCTCGATCATCTTCTGGCGGATGCGGCCCTCGGCAGCGCCACGGAAGAGGACGCCGTGGGGAACCACCACCCCGATGCGGCCGGTGCCCTCGCGGGCGGTCTCGACCATGTGGGAAATGAAGGCCCAGTCGCCCTTCGACTTCGGCGGCAGGCCACGGTGGTAGCGATGGAAGGGATCGGCGGAGGCTTCCTCGTAGCCCCACTTGTCGAGGGAGAAGGGCGGATTGGCGACGACGATGTCGAACTTCATCAGGCGGTCGCCCTCGATGAGGCGAGGGTTCCGGAGGGTGTCGCCCCACTCGATGCGGAAATTGTCCATGCCGTGGAGGAACATGTTCATCCGGCAGAGGGCGTGGGTGGTGCCGTTCATTTCCTGGCCGAAGAGGGCGAAGTCGCGTTCGTCCGCCTGGCGGCCGACTTTGATGAGCAGCGAGCCGGAGCCACAGGTAGGATCGCAGATCATGTCGCCCTTCTTCGGAGCGAGCAGCATGGCGAGAAGCTTGGAGACCTGGCCAGGAGTGTAGAATTCGCCGGCCTTTTTCCCGGCGTCCGAAGCAAAGCGCTCCAGCAGGTATTCATAGACGTTTCCGATGACATCCTCCTCTCCGACGATGGAGGGTCGGAGGTCGAGCTTGGGCGTCGCAAAGTCCTCCAGCAGCATCTTGAGGCGGGCATTGCGATCGCGCGTCTGGCCCAGCTTCGACTCCGAGTTGAAGTCCACTTCGCGGAAGACGCCTTCGAGTTTCGCCTTGTTCGCCTCTTCGATCCCGGCGAGGGCGATGTTCATGCGCTCGCCTATGTCGGTCTTTTCCCGCTGGGCGTGAATGGAGTAGAAATCGCAGCCATCCGGGAGCTGGAATCGCTCGCGTGCCAAGCGACGGGTCACGCGGGTCTCGTCGCCTTTGTATTCCTTCAGGTAGGCGTCGCGATGGTCGCGCCAGACGTCGGTGACGTATTTCCAGAACAGCATCACGAGGATGTAGTTCCGGTAGTTCTCGGCATCGACGACGCCACGGAAGGTGTCACAGGCGCGCCAGGCGACGTCGTTGATTTCGGATTGGTTGATCTTGGACATGCTAAGTTAGAGAGGAATGATAGAGGATACGGGAAAGGGATCGATCGAGGTATTGGGATCGCTTTTCGGTCAGTTCTGCGACGAGTCTGCGTTCTTCTGCGGCAAGTTCACTTAGGCTTGCGACTTGTTGCTGTGTTTTCATCGGGAGAACAGGAATGCTGAGGGAGCGAAGAATAGCGACTGAAAGCGTTTGAACGTAAGAACCTCGAGCGTGTGAGCGGAGATGCTCTTGGGTGCTTTGAAGATTGAGGAAGGTGTGTAGGAATCCCGGAAGAACCTTAGGAGACTTCAGCCTGACAACAAAAAGCTGGCTGCTCGCGATGGCATCGAGCCCAGCCGGAACAAGGGCAGCCGTCATGCGGCTGCCGCGATTGGCGAGCACGATGTCACCGGCCCTTACGCGGTGGCGGTGGTCGAGATCGAGCCCGGGGTCGATCGGCTGGGTTTCGGTGATAACCAGGCTGCCTCCGTCGGACAAGTCGCTGATCCGCAGGTAATGCGGCCCCTCCTCGACGGTGCGCTTGGCGGCATCTGCCCCACGGAGCGTGAGGCCCGTACGGACGTCTGCGATTTCATCGAGGAGGAGCTGCATGGTGGGATCAGCGTGCGTGCTGGGTGTTGCAGGGCGGGTTGAAGTGCACGATCAGGTCCTTCTCCTCGGCAAGCCGGGCGGCTTCCATCGGATTGAGGTGGGCGTGGATGTGGGTGGCGCCGTTGCGTTTCGCGCAGGCCTCCTTTTCGTGGTCTCCGAGGCGCTGGTTCAGGTTCTTGGTCTGGCCGATGTATTGGGGAACCCATTGTCCCGCAGCATTGAGCTTGCAGAAGATGTAGTTCCCCGGCTCCTCCTTGAAGGTGGTGCCGATCGGGTGGACGTAGTAATCGTAGGTTTTGCCGGATTTCCCGGCCCAGGTTTGTTTTGTCGATGTGGTTGCCATGGTGGCGGTTCTGTTTGGATGGAGGAGCGGATGCCTTTCACCTTGATTTCCAACTCCGCGTGGATGAACCTGCCGACTTCTCACAGCTGGCGCTTCATACATTTGGAGTCCTCTGGTAAGCCCTGTCCGCTTGTCGGGCAGGGCTTTTTTTGAGGGCATGAGCTGGACTCTATCACGGTCTCATGAGCGCTCAAGCGAAAAAACGCCGCACAATCGCCAATTGTGCAACTTGGCGTGCCTAGAGTGTCTTTCTCTTGGTAGCCCTTTAACCGAGGTTCTAAATTCCCAACGCCGCGCCCAAGAACGGAGCGGTGCGCGAGGTCTTGGACTTGGCGACTTTCTCCGGCGTGCCTTGGGCGACGA
Source organism: Verrucomicrobiaceae bacterium (assembly GCA_027483005.1). GTDB lineage: Bacteria > Verrucomicrobiota > Verrucomicrobiia > Verrucomicrobiales > Akkermansiaceae > Luteolibacter. Next base: position 1,805 of record JAIXVN010000117.1, on the reverse strand, counting down.
GGATGCCGCCGGCGGCTTCGGCTTCGGGGCCGATGTCGAGGACCCGGTCGGCTTCGGCGGCGACGGCCATGTGGTGCTCGATGACGACGACGGTGTGGCCTTCGATGAGGTAGAGGCTCTTCATTTGAAATCTGAAGCTTGAGATCGTGGACGGCCCGATGCCGCAGCGCTTGGACAAATTTTCGCGAAAAAATGCATAATCGGCTGGATTAAGATCTCTGTAGAGAGCATAACTCGGCCAATTAACCATGGAACTGCCCAAAGCCGAACTTTTTGCCGTTCTCCAGGAGTTCAATCCTTGGTGGATCGGCCTGCCCATTTCTGACCTGCCGGATTGGGAGCGATCGGCGAGCGTGCCGATTCGGGCTTGGATCGACGACACGGAGTCGCGCCGGGCCCTCGTTCTCAGTGGTGCACGGCAAACCGGGAAGACCACCTTGCTGCGTCAAGCGATCCGCAATCTTGTGGGAAACGGCCCGCCTGCCGGAAACATCCTCTACGCCACCTTCGACCATCCCATTCTAAAGCTCGCCGGGCTGGAGCGCACCTTGGCGGCCTGGGAAGAGCTTTTCCCACCCACGGCGGGGCAAACGCAATGGCTGTTTCTCGATGAGATCCAGTATGTCTCGGAGTGGCAGACATGGCTGAAGCACCAGGTCGATTTCAAGCGCGGGCGGCGGATCGTGGTGACGGGCTCGGCCAGCCCACTTCATGCTGCACAGGCGGAATCGGGAGTCGGACGTTGGCAGACCCTGCCGCTGGCCACGCTTTCCTTCGGGGAGTTTCTCAAGTTGCGCAAGATCGATCCCGGCCCGATTCCGATGGTGAAGTCACTGAAGCAGTGCTTCGACTGGAGTCCAGGCGACTTCGCCCGCACGGCAGCCCAGGCAAAGGCACTGACTCCCCACTTCCATGACTACCTTCTGCGCGGCGGATTACCGGAACCGGCGAGCGTCTCCGACCTGACGCGCTGCCAGCGGCTGCTGCGCGAGGACATCGTGGATAAGGTGTTGAAACGTGACATGACCGCGCTCTACGGCGTGCGCCGGGTGCTGGAGGTGGAGAAGATTTTCCTCTACCTGTGTTATCACGATGGCGGCATTCTGGACGTTTCCGCGCTGTCCCGCGAGCTGGACGGGGTGAATCGGAACTCGGTGAACAACTTCCTCGATCTATTCGAATCGACCCACCTGATCTATCGGCTCCGCCCGCATGGCTACGGCAAGGAGGTTCTACGTGGAAAGCCGAAGATCTATCTGGCGGATGCAGCCCTGCCCGGCTCGGTGTTGCTGCTTGGCCGAAAGCTGTTGGAGCGGTCCGACCGGCTGGGAGCAGCGGTGGAGACGGTGTTCTTCAAACACGTCTTCACCCGCTACTACGACGATCAACCGGTTTTCACCTATTGGCGGGACAAGGCAAACAAGGAGTTGGAAGTGGATTTGATCGCTGAAATCGGTGACCGCTTGGTTCCTTTCGAAGTGAAGTATCAGGATGGCCCGCTCAACCTCGGGAAGTTCAAAGGCCTGCGCTTGTTTCTCGAAAACCACAACGTCGAGCACGGCTACATCATTGCCCGGCGCTGGGAGGATTTCGGCCTACTCGATGTGCCTTCGGCCAAACAAGGTCGCGAACGCGAGTTGCTGAACGCCAGGATCCTCGCGATCCCCGCGCCACTTGCCTGTTATTGGCTATCCTCGTGAACCTTAAAAAGTCAAACGAGAGCGCCTGTGCGTATCCTAGAGTCCCAACGCCGCGCTAAGGAACGGCGCGGTTCGGGACTTCTTCGACTTCGCGACGGTTTCCGG
>JAIXVN010000244.1 GCA_027483005.1 Verrucomicrobiaceae bacterium | reverse complement strand
TGAACTGCGCGGCGGGATGTGTGAACCGGATTCCCCGCCGCATTCATCGAGAACGCTTCCGCTTGAAGCTGGCGGAACCTATCCACTCGGACAGGTCGTCGGAAGGATCGGATGCGCGGAGGAACTGAAGCAGGCGTTGTCGGATCTTCGTCGTCGGATGAGTGTGTTCGAGCAGGACCTGGCGCCCGCACTTTCATCCTCCCGTGAGGTGCTCTGCATCGATTGGTTTGATTGGAGAATTGAGGGTCCAGAGGATCGATCTGGCTTTTCAGAGGTTCTGCAGGGTGAAGGAGGCTGGGAAAAGGTGACCATTCCCCACTATGGTCCGCCGCTGGGACCCGCATCGACCCTTTATCGGCGTGAGTTCGAAATGCCTGAGGAAATGATCACGCGTGAACGTCAGTTCATCTGCTTTGAGGCGGTGGACTACCGTTGTCAGATTTATCTCAATGGCGTTTGTCTCGGAGTTCACGAGGGAATCTTTGACCCATTCGAGTTCGACATCACCTCGGTGGTGAAGCGCTCTGACAATGTTCTTCTCGTTCGCGTGGAGAATGACTTCACGATGCTTGGCCAGGCGTTCTCGGACGGAGATGCGGACGGTGACAAGGTCTATGCCGCCACCGGGCTCGGTTACGATGATCCCATCGAAGGGTGGCATCATTGTCCTCCGGGGATGGGTATCTGGCAGGGTGTCAGGATCGAGGGGCGGGCTCGCTTGTCCATCTCGGATCTGTTCGTTCGGCCGCTGGCATCGCTCGATGAGGTGGAGATTCTGATCGAGGTTCTCAATTCGGGCGGGAATCCCGAGGAGGAGGCATCGCTTTCCATTTCGATCTACGGTCAGAACTTCGAATCGGTGGTGGTCGAGAGGCATTCCCACACCGGTTGCGGGAAGTGGGTGCGTGGGTTTGGTGACCTCGATCACGGCACTCCCGAAACCGCGAAGTCCCGGATGGGCCGGGGGATCAATTACCTTTCCGTCACTCTCCCGATTCCCTCTGCCCGGAAATGGGAGCCTTCGAGTCCCTGGCTCTATCAGGTTCAGGTCTCGCTGCTGGGAGTCGCTGGCCTGCCGATGGACGCCTGCCAGCGGCAGTTTGGCATGCGGCGGTTTGTCCAGGATGAGTCATCTGAGCCCAAGGGACGCTTTCTCCTGAATGGCAGGGAAATCCGGCTTCGCGGGGCCAACACGATGGGCAACCTCGATCTCTGCGTCTTTCGAGGCGACCACGATCAGCTGCGGGACGACATTCTTCTGGCGAAGCTCACTCACATGAACTTCCTGAGACTGACCCAACATCCAGTGCAGCGCGGGGTCTATGAGGCCTGCGACCGTCTCGGAATGATGTTACAAACGGATCTGCCTTTGTTCGGGTCGATCCGACGAAACCAGTTCCTTGAATGTGTCAGGCAGTCCGCCGCCATGGAGAGGCTCGTCAGGTGTCATCCCTCGAGTATCCTGGTTTCCTTCATCAACGAGCCATTTCCCGCAGCGCGCGCGAAGCCGCACCGGTTCATGGAGCGCGATGACATGGAGGTCTTCTTCGATGTGGCATCAAAGGCCGTCCTTCGGGAGAATCCCGACCGAGTGATCAAGTGCGTCGATGGCGACTATGATCCACCGGTGAAGGAAGGCATGCAGGACAATCACTGCTACTGCGGCTGGTACATCGGCCACGGTGTTGATCTTGGCAGACTCTTAAACGGTCAGTGGATGCCGGTCAAGCGCGGATGGCATTTCGGATGCGGTGAGTTTGGATCGGAGGGGCTCGATTCACTCGCGGTCATGCAGGAGTTCTATCCCTGTGAATGGCTTGATGGTTCCGAAGAAGGCGCGTGGTCGCCTGCTGCGATTCCGAAGGCCCAGTCGATGAACTTCCACTACCTCTGGTATCCCAGTCCCTCTTCGATCGAGGAATGGATCGACGGAAGTCAAGCTCACCAGGAATGGGTCACACGACTGATGACGGAAGCGTTCCGACGCATGTCCGGCATGAACACCTTCGCCATCCATCTATTCATCGATGCCTGGCCTGCCGGTTGGATGAAGACGCTGATGGATGTGAAGCGGATTCCCAAAAAAGCCTGGTTCGCCTATCGCGACGCCTTGAGCCCGCTCGCGGTTTCGCAAGTGTGCAATCGGACCGCTGGTTTCGAGGGAGAAACCCTTTCCGTTGAGATTTGGATCGCAAACGATTTGGACGAGGTTCCTCAGGGCTTGAAGCTGGATTATTCGATTCTGGAAGGGGACAGGGTGCTTTCAGGTGGCCGCTCTGACGCGGTCGTCGAGCGCTGCACCCCTTCGTCGCAGGGCTGGCTTGAAGTGCTTCTCCCTTCGACAAACTGCCGCACGTTAGTCACTTCCGTGGTCACTTTGTTGGACGAATCCGGCGCTGCGATCCATGATTCCAGATGCGCATTCTTGGTCTTTCCGAAGGTGGTCCGGGCGAGGACAAAGGTCACCGTGCTGGGCGAAGATCCAGACGCGATGGAAATGGTCCGTTCCTTGGGGTTTGAGCCGACAGGTGGCGAGATCGTTCCAGGCAGATCGATTCTCATCGTTGACCATGCCTCCTATCTCGCCCTGAGTGATCAGGTTGATGCGGCTGTGAAACAGGGCTCGGTGGCGGTGTTCCTTTCCTTGAAGGAGGGTGTCCGCCGGATAGGAGGGCATGGTGTTTCTGTTGGACGTGCGGGAATGGGCTCCAGGCATTTCGTCTCTTGCGATTCCGTGCATCCGTTGGTGCAAGGTTTCGAGCGTGAGGATTTCAAATTCTGGCACGACGAGCGGTTTGGGCATCCCTCACCGATCCTTCACACGGTCCTCGAAGCCGATGGGTGGACTCCAATTCTTTTGAGCGGTGACGGAGGATGGGCGCGACCCTGGGGCAGTGTTCCCGTCGCGGTCGAGATGGAGGAGGGGCTCGGATGCTGGCGGATCTGTCAGGTGGATCTGCTTTCCCGAGTGAGGACAAATCCTGCCGCAACCGAGTTCGCCCAACGATTCCTTTCCATTCATCATCACGACCGGGTCACTCCTGAGCGCTCAGGGCAGGCTCAGAACAGCGAGCCCTGTTCGTCGTCGGTGGTAGATGTCGAACGCTTCAGAGGACTCGCACAGGGTGCGAAAGCGATGGCTCCCGGATAGGGTGAAAACGGCAGTGTCTCGCCCCGAAGAAAGGCCAGCCCTTCCTCGAACTCCAGCACCGCGAGCATGCGGTCGTGGATCGGCTCCACCACGGGCGGCGGCTCGGTGGTGATGGTGGCGTAGCAAGGACCATGCGTGTCCGATGGCTCGTAAAGCCCGGCAACCCACATCCACTCGTCATCCGGTCTTCTGAACTCATGGGCCTGCTTCGAGCGATCCGGGTTCTCTTTCCATTCGTAGAAGGTCGAGATCGGCACGAGGCAGCGTCGGAGCTTCAGCGCCTCCGACCAGACCGGCGATTGAAGGTTGTCCGAGCGGGCATTGTTGATCGCCTTGCTGAACGGCCGCTCGAAGCCCCAGCGCATCGTCGCCGGTTGAAGGTCACCTCCATTCGCCACCAGCACCACGCCCGGACCCGTGCGACGCACCAGTGGCGACTTCAGCCTGCCGATCTCTTTCGACAGCAGGGCCACGAGTTCCTTGGAACCCATCTTGGGCCGGACGGTGTAGGCGTTGCACATGGCTGGATGCTGTCCTGCCATAGTGGGTCGGAGCCCGCAAGGCTCGCCCGTGGACACCGCAAGATCGCCCGTCAAAATCTTAGCCAACCCACCACCCGCAGCCACAATCCTAGCACTCCGGCTCTAGCTTAACTCAAGGTCATCGTTCGGACATTCACGCTGAACCGGGACACATCCTGCTGCTGGTGATCGTGGTTTCACTGTGTCCCTCGCAGTTCACCGTCACCCGCTCGGCCTCGATCCCGGCTTCTCCGGAAGTTTTCTTCGCCCAGGTGAATGATTGCCACAAGTGGCAGGAATGGTCGCCGTGGGCGAAGATGGATCCGGCCCGCAAGTTCGCCTTTTCCGGTCCGGAATCCGGCGTCGGTGCGGGCTTTTCCTGGGATGGAAACAACGATGTCGGCGCGGTCACGATGAAGATCAGCCAGAGCAAGCCGGGCAAATCGATGAAGATGAACCTCGATTTCACCAAGCCGATGGAAGGCCCCAACCTCAAGGTCTTCACCTTCAAGCCAAACGGCACGGGCACCGACGTCACCTGGACGATGTCCGGCGAGAACGGATTCATGGGCCAATGAGTTCAGTAGAGAGAAAGATTGGCATTTTTAGCGAGGGTTCGACTCACTGTTTTCCGCTCTGGTGGGGATAGAGCTTTTGCCTTTGGACGGATGAGGGCATCCGAGATCACTCTTGCAGAAAGGCTTCAGGATCCCGCCGCCAGCGCTTCCAGCTCCTCCCAGCGGGTGAACAGGCTGTGGACATGGGCCTTGGCGGCTTCGAGTTTGGCGACGATCTCCGGGACCTCGGCGAAGCGGTTGAGCTGGAAATCGGGGTCGTTGAGGAGGGACTCGATCTCGGCGACTTTCGCCTCGGCGGCGTGGATGACGTCCTCGATGCATTCGAGTTCCTTGCGCTCGGCGAGGGTGAGCTTGCGGGGCTTCGCTGGAGTGGCGGCAGCTTTCTGGCGGGCTGCGGCTTCCTTGGCGGCGGCTGCGGCGTAGAGCTTGTCGCGCTGCTCGCGGGCCTGGCGCTTTTCGAGGTAGTAGGAGTAGTTTCCCGGCTGGACGATGACGCCGTCGTCCTCGAAGGCGACGATCTGATCGCAGATGCGGTCGAGGAAATAGCGATCGTGGGAAACGACGAGCACGCTGCCATCGAAGGCCGCGAGCGCCTCTTCCAGCATGCGCAGCGAGGGCAGGTCGAGGTCGTTGGTAGGCTCGTCGAGCACGAGGAGGTTGCCGCCGGTTTTGAGGACCTTGGCGAGCATGAGACGGGCGCGTTCGCCACCGGAAAGGAGATCGACGCGTTCGTTGATGCGCTTGTCATCGAAGAGGAAGCGGCGGAGATAAGCGCGGGCCCCGAGGGTCTGGTTGCCGAACTGGAGCTTCTCGTTGCCGTCGGAAATCTCATCCAACAGCGAGCCGGTGCCATCGAGCGCCATGCGGGTCTGGTCGATGTAGTTCACCCGGACGCGCTTGCCGATCTCGGCCTTGCCTTCAGTGGCGGAGATTTGGCCGAGACATAACTTGATCAGGGTGGTCTTGCCCGCGCCGTTGCGGCCGACGATGCCGGTGCACTGGCCGGCTTCGAGCTTGAGGTCGAGGTGGCGGAACAGCCAGCGCGGATTGGTTTCGGTGCCGATGTTGAGCGAGGCGTTCTCGAGTTCGACGACGGTGTTGCCGAGTTCCGGCGGGGGAGGGATGAGGAGGTCCATTTCCCGCTCTTCGGGCGGGGCCTCCATGCCCTCGATCTCGTAGAACTTGTCGAGCCGCGTGCGCTGCTTGGTGCCACGGGCTTTGACGCCGGAGCGGACCCATTCAAGTTCCTCGCGGAGGAAACGTTGGCGGCGTCGCTCGGTCTGCTCGGCGATCTGATTGCGGATGGCCTTCGATTCCAGATACGCGGTGTAGTTTCCCGGATGGGAAAAGGCGCGACCGTTGTCCACCTCGATGATGCGCGAGGCGATGACATCGAGGAAATAGCGGTCGTGCGTCACGAAGATCGCCGCGCCGGAGAAGCCGCGAAGGAAGTCCTCGAGCCAGCGGATCGAGTCGGCGTCGAGGTGGTTGGTCGGCTCATCCAACAGAAGCAGATCCGGTTGGGAAACGAGGGCCCGGCACAGGGCGACGCGGCGCTTTTCCCCACCGGAGAGCTTTTCCGTGGGGGCATCCAGGGGCGGCGTGCCGAGGGCAGTGGAGATCGACTTGATGCGCGACTCCAGGTTCCAGCCGTCGGCGTGGTCGATGAGGTGGAGCAGGTCGGAAAGTTCGGCATCGGAGCCCTCGCCGTGCTCGTAGCGTCGGATCGCTTCCACGAGATCGGCGGCTCCGGCGGCGATGTTGTCGAAGACGCTGAGCGAGAGATCGAGCTCGAATTCCTGCGGCAGGTAGCCCACGCGCAGGCTGCGGCGAAGGGAGGTTTCCCCGGAGTCGGCGGCTTGCTGGCCGGTGAGGATCTTCAGCAGCGAGGTTTTTCCGCAGCCGTTGCGGCCCACGAGGCCGACCTTTTCTCCGGCGGAAACGGCGAGGGTCACGCCATCGAGCAGCGTTTGATAGCCGTAGGAGAGGCGGAGTTCGTTGGCGGAGA
>JAIXVN010000445.1 GCA_027483005.1 Verrucomicrobiaceae bacterium | reverse complement strand
TCGTAGCTGGTGTCGCCCAGCGCGCAGACCGAGTAGGACACGCCGGAAAGCGCGAGTTCACCGCTCATCAATTCCTTGTAGAAGGTAGTGGCGCCTTCCGGTGGCTCGCCGTCACCCCAGGTGCTGACGATCACCAGCAGATTGGTGGCCTTGGCCAGATCGGCGGGCTTGGTGTCGGCCATGCTTTTCACGACCGCCTGAAAGCCGCGCTTCTTGGCCTCCTTGGCGGTGCGGTCGGCCAGAACCTCGGAGTTACCAGATTCAGTTCCGTAAAGCACGGTGAGCTTGGTGGCGGCAGCAGGCGCTGAAACCGGGGCGACCGTGCCGGACGCAGCGAGAAATCCGCTGAGCCAGCCACGCTGGACGGGGTCGAGGCCGGAGACCAGCGAGTCAATCGCCTTGCGCTGTTCCGGGGTGAATGGGGCGTGCTCGGGGAGCATAATCCTTAGTTAGTTGCCTTAGATTGTATGTTTTCGCCGGAAAATTGGGCGAGAAGGCTGCTTCGTGCAAACCTTTTGTTTCGGCAGGAGCATTCATTTTGTTCGCAGACTCGTCCAGTCTCGTGACGTAATCTTCCCCCGTGAGCGCATTTTCAGGAACCGTCGTGATACTGCCCGGCCTCGATGGCACCGGACTTCTGACCGAGGATTTCGCCGCTGGAGACTGGAAGGGGCTGGCCGTTCAGGTGATGCCGATTCCCAAGGAGGGCGCTCAGGATTACCCCTCACTGGCAAAAAAGATCGCCGCCGACCTGCCGCCGGGGCCGCTGATCCTCCTCGGGGAATCGTTCTCCTCGCCGCTCGCCCTTCTGATCTCCGCGCAGGAACGGCAGCGGGTCACCGCCCTAATCCTCGCCGGGGGATTCTGTTCCTCGCCGGTCTCGCCTGCCCTGTCGCTGATTCCGGTCCGACCGCTTTTCCTGATCCGTCCTCCTGCCACCATCCTGAGGAAATTCCTCGCCGGGCCCGACGCGCCGAAGTCCCTCATCCAGCGCCTCGGCAAGGCCATCCGCAGCGTCTCCTCCGGCACTCTAACAGAACGGGTCCGCGTCATCCTTGCGCTTCAGGAAAAGGACTGCCCGGCTCCTGAGGGAGTGCCGACCCTTCTCCTTCAAGCCCGACAGGACGCGATGATTCCCTGGGATACCCAGTCGCGACTGGAGCGTCATTTCGTCGAGCCGACCGTCGTCTGGATCGACTCCCCTCACCTGCTGCTCGCCGCACGACCCGAAGCCTGCCGCGAGGCCGTGCTGGCCTTCCTGAACGAGCGGAATTGACAGCCTTTCACGCCCGCAGGATCGTCGCGACATGTCCTTTCCCATCCGCAGCCCGCGCGAAACTGTCGGCGGCATCTTTGTCTTCGGTCGCATCCTCGACAAGATCCGCCTCAACGCCAAAGGCGAGCTGCCCGAGGGCTGGCACCTCGGCATCATCGAGGGAAAGCGGACCTTCGATGACCGCGTCTGCCGTCTGTTGGGAGTTTCCTTCGCAGCCCTCGAAGCCCGCACGCTTCAGGGTGGAAGCGATGAGGAAGTCCTCGCCTGGTGCTTCGAAAAGGGCAGTCGTCCGGACGAGGAGCACATCGCCATCTGGAACGGCTTCATGAGCAAGCGCGGCTGGAACGACGAAGCCAGCAGCGGGCTTCAGCAGCAGAAAGAACTCGCCGGTCTGGGCGATCGCGCGGACATCCTCACCTTTTTCGAGCTGATGGATGCCGAGGAGCGACCGATCTAACAGACCTCTCACCCGCCGGAACGCGTCCGTCCATGCCGGAGGGCGATCTCCTGGGCCGCTTCAGGAACGAGGTCCCGCCAGGCGGGATCGCCGTCGGCGATGAGGTGTTGCACGTCTCGGCTCGTGTAGGCCAGGAGCTCGGGATGAGGGCATGGCACGCTGCGGATCATTCCGTTTTCCAGGAAATGCCTGTACAGGTGCCGCTGCTCGGCGGGGGCGATGAAGGACTCCGCCGTGACGAGTTCATGGTGGCGTCGGTTCGACCATGGGAAGACGTAAAGCGAGAGGCCGCTTTTGAAAAGGCGGCCAAAGGATTCGAGCAGTCCCCCGGCGAGGTTCTCGGACCACTTGGTTTTGAAGAGCTCGTTGAGCAGTCCGATGCTGAGCACGATGCCAACCGGTTTGTTGGTGCAGCGGTTGAGAAAGGCGGCGAGCCGGTGGAACTCGGCGAAACGTGAAACCAGAACGGTTTTTCCAAGAGCCTGCAGGGCATCCGCGCGATCCAGAAAATCCACGGGATCGAGTTCACTGCCGCGCAGGAGGTTCTGCATGGTGATCTCACAGAGCTCCAGTTCCTTGCTCTGATCCTCGGGAAGGAGCGCCTTCTGAAAGACCTCGGAGGACTGCTCGAGCATTTCCAGATGAAGATTCGTCACTGGATCAAAGCTGCCGCGCAGCAGCAGGACCGGGCGCTTGTAAAGGGTTTCCGCAGGCTGGACGACCTGGCCATCGGGCAGGAACAGGGTGGCCTCGGTGAGGGCGCTCTCGACCAGTTGCAAGGCGCAAAGACGGTTGTCGAACTGCTCGTAGCCAAAGCCGCCGAAGCGGAGGAGATCCACCTCGATCCGGCCGGGGCCGATGTTGTCGGTGAGGGCCTCGACGAAATGCCTGAGATGGCCACGGGCGCGGAAGGTGGCATGGATGAGGTTCACGCCGAGCACCCCGAGAGCCTCCATCTGATCGACGTTGCGGGTGTCGAGCAGCCGCACGTGCAGGATGATGTTGGAAGGAGGATCGCCGGGCTTTCTCTGGAAACGGATGCCGAGCCACCCGTGGCATTCGGCGGTGTCCTTCCAGCCGCGGGCGCGGACCGTATTGCAGAAGGAGAAGAAATTGGTGGAGTCACCGCGCTTCGGGCCCAGTCGCTCGACGAGGATGCCGAACTCGTGATCGAGCATGGCGGTGAGCCGCTGGCTGGAGACATAGCGATCCGTGTGCCCGTAAATGGCATCGCTCATCGTCATGTCGTAGGCGGAGATCGACTTCGCCACCATGCCGGCTGAGCCGGATGCTCGAAAGAACCAGTTCGCGGTTTCCTGGCCGGCACCGATCTCGGCGAAGGTGCCATAGACGGCCGGATCGAGATTGAGTTCCTGAACCTTGTCGAGGGTCGCTGCGGGCTGGACAGGCTTCATGGCGAATCGACTTTCTCCGGCTCGACCCAACCCACCGCGATGCGATCGTGGATCAGCACCTGATTGCGGCCGATGTTGTCGGCGGGAAAGCCCAGCTCGAGAATGAAATCACCACCCGCCGGATTGTCGGCGAGGTTGATCAGGCCATCGACCCGCGAGCCGCGTTCGACGTAGCCGAAGAAGCGGTGGCTGCCGTCGGGGGACTCGATCAGGTAGGAGCGCCACTTGCGCTCATCGGAAAAGCCAAAGTTGTAATAAATGATTGGTTTGACTCGGACACGGAAGCGGCCTGGTTCCCTCGGGGCCTTTTCCGCAAAGGTGTCCCACGACAGATCGGACCAACCAACCCAGCTTTCCCAGTCAACCCGCCAGCCTTCTCCGGTGCGCACGAAATAGAGGTCACGCTGCTCGAAATTTCCAATCCGGACCTTCACGGTGGCAGTCGTGGCCTCGATGACCACGGCCCCATCCTCTGCGAATGATTGGAGCCCCGGAGCCTCCACCTTGCCATCGGGATACCTCTGGGCCATCCGCTGCGAGGAAATCTCGGGACGCCTGACAGTGGCGAGCAGCTCAGGCACGGTCGTCGCCTCCAGGAAGACCTTTGCCAGAGGCTGCGCCGTGTGGAGGAAGGTCGGGATGTCCGGCAGCACATCGGTCGGGCTTTCGCCGCCCTCCTGAGGCTCGATCGCGATCGACCTTTCGGGTTCGGGCCTGGAAGGAGTGGGACCGGACGGAGACTTCGAGAGGCTGGCAAACAGCACGGCCACGAGAACCAGCAGGGCAACGCCCCCCACCATGGAGGCCATGATCTTTTTCTCCGAATGCCTGGATCGTGTCCGCAGGTCATGTTCCCAGGAAGGAGAGGAAGCCTTCTTCTCGCTGGCGGAGCGTCTGCGGCGTTTGCGGACGCCAGGGACGGAAGCCTCCACGTCGACGACGCGATCGACAGGCTCCATGACAGGAAGCTTCGCCGAATGCGAGACCAAGGGAGGCAGTGTATCCTCCGCAGTGGGAATCCTCAGCAAACGCCGGCACGACGGACAAACCAATCCGACGCCATCATGATCGCGGGGCACGCGGAACACGAAGCGGCAATCCGGACAAATGTATCCGCTCCACCTCCTTGTGAGTTCCGACGTTCCGACCACGGCGGAAGAATGGAGGGAGGAACGCGAAGGTGCAAGCACCGCCACCGCTCAATCATCCCCAATCTTCAGACGCTGGGGCGAGGGAATGCGGATCTGCTCCTCACTTTCGCCGAGATCCAGGCTGTCGAGCACATTGGTCCTGCGGCGAAAGAAGCCGCCGTCTCCACTGATCTGGATCATCTCGGGTTGCTCGCAGTGATAAGGGTCCTCACCGAGGAGGACAGGAGCCTTGGGCCGCACGGGGATGGCATCCATGGTCGGGACATTGAGGAGCCCGCCGCCACTGACCGAGTCGGCCCCCGAGTGGATGGGGCAGAAGGGCAGGTTTTCAGTGCCCTTGCGGAAATACTCCTGGAGCGACGCCGACCGTGAGCGCATTTGACCGGTGGCCGGATCCTCGACCATCTCGTAGCAGAACTGGGTGGCCCGCTGTCCCGAAACACGACACACCGGCACATCGATCACCTCGGCAGGAGGCTTGATCTCCTCGCCCCCGAATGAAGGTGCGGCGGCATTCATCACCGCCTGCCAGACGGGCATCGAAAGATCCCGGGAAAAGGCTCCGGGATAGATCGGACGACCGCTGTTCTGGAGAAATCCGGTCCAAACTCCACAGGCGATGCGTGTGTTGTAGCCGAGAAACCATGTATCGGCGAAATCGGAGGTGGTGCCGCCCTTCCCGCCTCCGAGGAATGGGCGTTCGATGAGGCCCTGAAGCGCACCCGCCGAGCTGCCGCGGGCCAGGGAGCCCGCCAGCATCGAGTGGATCTGGAAAGTGGTGGCCGAATCAATCGCCGGAGCTGAGGACCTGGCAACGCGGGGCC
>JAIXVN010000469.1 GCA_027483005.1 Verrucomicrobiaceae bacterium | reverse complement strand
TGGAAAGCGGCTGGGATGTGAAGCACCTGCTGCGACTCATCGTTACCAGCCGCACCTATCTCCAGTCGTCGCGTGTGACGGCGGAGATGCTGGAAAAGGATCCCTCGAACCGCCTGCTCGCCCGTGGCCCGCGCTTCCGCCTGCCGTCGTGGATGATCCGCGATCAGGCGCTCGCCACGGCCGGCCTCCTGAAACGCACGATCGGCGGCCCGCCGGTGAAGCCCTATCAGCCGGAAGGCCTGTGGCCTGAGGCGACCTTCGGAAAGGTGAAGTACGTCCGCGATCATGGCGATGCCCTCTACCGCCGCAGCCTCTACACCTTCTGGCGGCGCATCAGCATGCCTTCGATGTTCTTCGACAACGCCAAGCGCGATGTCTGCACGGTCAATCCCACCCGCACCAACACGCCGCTTCACGCGTTGGCGACTCTGAACGACATCACCTATCTCGAAGCCGCCCGCCTGCTGGCCTCCCGTGCCGCGAAGGACGCCGGAGCCGATCCCGCCGCGCGGCTTTCACGGGCCTTTGAAATCACCCTCAGCCGTCCGCCCCGGGCTGATGAACGAGAGGTTTTGTTAGACTCGCTCCGCCAGGCCCGCGCGTTGTTCGAGGCCGATCCTCCCTCGGCCAAGGCCTTTCTCGCGAATGGCGATTCACCCGCCGATCCCGCCCTCGATCCGCTCGACCATGCCGCGCTGGCCTCGGTCTGCCTTTCGATCCTCAACACGGACGAAGCCCTGACCAAGGAATAGCATGGACCCGATCACCGAACGCCAGTTCCTCGTCAATCGCCGCTACTTCTTCGGTCGCTGCGCGAATGGCATCGGCCTCGCCGCGCTGGCCTCGCTGCTTGGAAAGGAGTCATCTTTCGGCAGCGAACCGCTGCTGCCCCAGATCGCGCCGAAGGCGAAACGCGTGATCTACCTTTTTCAGAACGGTGCGCCGAGTCATGTCGAACTCTTCGACCACAAGCCGGAGCTCGTGAAACGCCACGGCCAGCCGGTGCCCGACAGCATGCTCGCCGGGAAACGCTTCAGCACGATGACCGGAAACCCGAGCGGCAAGAAGCTGTTAGGCGCGCTGGAGCCCTTCCAGGCCCGAGGAAAGAGCGGCGCGACCGTTTCCGACCTGCTGCCCTACACCGCCGGGATCGCCGACGAACTCTGCTTCATCAAGAGCCTCTACACCGAGCAGGTGAACCACGCGCCCGCCATCAACTTCTTCCTCTCCGGCAACCAGCTCCCCGGCCGCCCGACCATCGGGGCCTGGCTTTCCTATGGACTCGGCAGCCTCAATGACAACCTGCCGACCTTCGTGGCGATGACCTCGGTCAACAAGAACACGACCTGCGGCCAGATCTTCTATGACTTCTACTGGGGCTCCGGCTTCCTGCCTTCACGCTATCAGGGCGTGAAACTCCATCCCGGCCTCGACCCCGTCCTCTATCTCAACAATCCCTCCGGCGTCAGCCCCGAGCTGCGGCGACGGATGCTCGATGGCATCTCGCAGCTCAACGAGAAGAAGCTCCAGGACTTCGGCGACCCCGAGATCGCCACCCGCATCGCGCAGTATGAAATGGGCTACCGCATGCAGACCAGCGTGCCGGAACTGGCCGACATTTCCAATGAACCAAAGGAGGTCCTCGACATGTATGGCCCCCAGGTCCACCAGCCCGGCACCTTCGCGCGGAACTGCCTGCTCGCGCGACGCCTGATCGAACGCGGCACCCGTTTCGTCCAGCTCATGCACGCCGGTTGGGACCAGCACAAGTCCCTCACCACCGAGCTCTACACCCAGTGTGTCGATACCGACCAGCCCAGCGCCGCCCTTGTGAAGGACCTGAAAATGCGCGGTCTGCTCGATGATACCCTCGTCATCTGGGGCGGGGAGTTTGGTCGAACTCCCTTCATCCAGGGCGACTTCAACGATCGTCCGAACTGGGGTCGCGACCACCACCCCTACGCCTTCACCGTCTGGATGGCCGGCGGCGGCGTGAAGGCCGGCCTAACTCATGGCGAGACCGACGAACTCGGCTTCAACGTCGTCAAGGACGGCGTCCACGTTCACGACTTCCAGGCCACCCTGCTCCACCTGTTGGGCCTCGATCACGAAAAGCTCACCTACAAGTTCCAGGGCCGCCATTTCCGCCTGACCGACGTCCACGGAAAAGTCGTCAAGGCCGTGCTGGCGTGAGTCGAAGGCAGGGACCTTTCTCCGAAAGGTCCGGCTGGGTGCGGCTTGTTGGATTGTTCGGCAGTCGAGAGGGGAATTGCAGCTCACCCCCACCGGACCGCCCGGAGGTCGGGTCCCTGCCTTGGGCAGATAGGCAGGGACCTTTCTCCGAAAGGTCCGGCAGGGTGCGGCGTGGTGGATTGTTCGGCAGTCGAGGGGGGATAGCGGCCCACTCCACCGGATCTTCGTCCCAGCAGGACCACGGAAATCAGCCGGCGCGCGTCAGCCGCCGGACCTCGAACACTCCAAATGAGCCCCGGCAGGGGCGGGTATCCTCTTCGGGGGAGGGCGAATTCCTCAACCCGCTCGTGCCCTTTGACATCATCACTCGTCCTCTGTTCAGGAAGATTCCTCGCCAGAAATCCGCTCTCCTCTTTCATCCGCGTTCATCTTGTGCATCTGTGGTTCGTATCCCGGACTTCGGAGCTGGACTACGGTTTTCAGAGTTCCTGTCAGATGAATCCCCAAATGACCATCAGTGCCCAGTCATTCCGTAAGGCGGTTTACCTGACCTTGGCGCTTTCGCTGTTCGGTTTGCTGGCGGTTTGTCTTCCGATTCTTGGGATCGAGCAAACAATGACCATGGCGGCTCAGGCTTCGGTCCAGATCGCCGTTGGCTATGCAGCCATGATCTTGGTGATCGAACTGATTGCGATCCGTTTCAGGACCGCGTTTGGAAGATTCCGAGTTGCCGCAGGATTTGCGTATGGCCTCTTCCTGCTCGGAGCCTTGGCAGGTTCCGCGACGTCCATGATTGTCTATGATGACAACAATCTGAAGGGCTGGGTCATGAAGCCGATGTTTTGGTTGGGTCTCTACGGATTCCTGCCTGCCATGGTTCTGGGGCTTGTTGGATCTGCGCTGCTTCGAAGAATCAACAAGCGAGAGGAACTGGAAGGAAGACGTCACGGCACAAGTCGGGACAAACGAAGAGCTTCGCGGTAGATGAAACGCGTTGGTTCATCATCCTTGCGCTTCTGGCTATGGTCATCGCCGCAGCGGTCCTTCCTGGCCTTGCTCGATTCAGGCTTGAGTCAACATTCCCATCCGGACATCCCAAGGTCGTTTATGACAGAGGGACGGTCAAAATTGTTACTCACAGGAGGGTCTGGATCTTCCTTTCGTCCCAGCAGGACCACGGAAATCAGCCGGCGCGCGTCAGCCGCCGGATCCCGCAATAAAGCCAATGAGCCCCGTCAGGGGCGGGCCGATTCTTCGGGTGCGGCGAGGACTTACCGCGGCAAAATCCGCATTGATTGCCCAGCATGCAGACACTACCCTCCCAACATGAATCAAACGGTTGCATCGCTGGAAAAGGCCGTGGAACAACTGGGGCGCGAGGACTTGGCTGCCTTCCGCGAATGGTTCTTGGCGTATGAAGCCGCCGAGTGGGATGCACAGATTGAGCGCGACATCTCAGCGGGAAAGCTCGATAAGCTCGCCACTGAGGGGATCGAGGAGTTCATGGCTGGAAAAACCCGCAGTCTTTGAATCCATTGATCCATCACGCTACCAAGAAGTTTTGGGAAGCCTATGAAAAGCTGCCTTTTCGCGTTCAAAGCGTCGCAGATGAGAATTTCCAGCTCCTGAAGGCTGACCCGTTTCACCCTTCGCTACACTTCAAGAAGGTTGGCAGATTTTGGTCTGTTCGGGCTGGAATCCAATATCGTGCTTTGGGAGTAAGCCACGAGGGAGAGATGATTTGGCTGTGGATCGGGCCTCACTCCGAAAACGACAAGCTTATCTCGGAATGAAGGAAGGTCTCCAACCAATGAACCCACTGACCCACCAACTCCTCGAGCGATTGTGGAAGGGCGATCCGACCTTCAGGGAGGTTGAGGTGCGTCTGAAGAAGGAATGCCAATCACTTTCACCAGCGGAGGCGGCTGTGATTGGCAAGGACTTGATCCGTCGACGGTCAGCCCTCTACACCAAGATGTTCACGCTAGCTTCAGACAGTGAGGCAGGGAACGATGGATTTTTGGATTTCACCGATTGTGTGGCGATGCTTCCTGAGGCCCGATACCAACGCCCCATTGAGAACCCGGACGAACTGATCGATGATCCAGTCTCACGGGGATTCGATGAGCTTTACCTCGTTTCCTCGGTCTCCAAGGTCTTTGATGAGGCCCTTCTAGGTGACGAGGAAGATGCTGGATTGCTTGATGACCTGGTTTCAGATGACAAGAAAATCGATTGGGATGAGATCCAGTCCGGGACTCGAGCGGATGCGAAGGAGCGTTTGCCTCGCCTTTACGCAAGGTATGGACATCTGCTCCATGGGCCCAAGGAATCCGTGGCGAAGCTTTGGGAGGATCGTGCTTGTCTCGATGATCTGATTCGGTAATCCGGCTCATTTCGTGGTAGATTGACAGATCAGATACACGGTGGATGAGTTACAGGTTGAGCAAGAAATTCATGCGTTGGCACAACCTATTCCTGATTGCAATCTACTCCCTCTTGTCCGGGTGCGGAACTGGGCTTCGTGTGAATTCAAAAGCAGACGATTCCACTCCAGCCTGTGTTGAGGAGCCCAGTGACCAAACTTTCCTTGGCAACACCCACAACCTGCGCGCCTCAGACGGATTCAGACAGAATGTCTGGCTATCCTTCAATCAGGATTCTCACGCTGCGATCTGCATGGATCTCAATCACCAGGTTTACCTGGTGGTCATTGCCGAACGCACGGGGCGGCCGGGGAAGCATCCGAGCAAGCGATTCAGCAATCTCCTGATCTCTTCCGCCACGCTTCGCAAGCGAATGGATCCCGATGCCTTCATTCTGGATAGGGACGGCATTGAATGGATCTTCCGCATTCCTCCCGATGCTGAAGAGTCATTTGCCGCTGAGCTCCTGAATGAACGATTGGGCCTTGACCTCAAGCCCACTGATATCGGGTATGGGTGGGATTGAGGAGATGAAGTGACGGACAGAAATACAAAAGACCTGCAAGAAACGAGAGATCGGTGACCACCCCTGCAAACAACTCATGGAGAGGCATGCGCATCGGCCTTTGGCTGGTGCTGGGCCTCATGCTTGCGGTGGGAGGGTTTCTTTCTCATGAGAGGTCTCAGCATGGTCGGAATTGCCGGATCTGTGCGGCGACCTACGATCACTGGACTCTGAAGGTTTACGGAATTCCGATCTGGTCGAAGGATACCCAGCCAAAGCCCACCGCAGACACGAGGAATTACTTCGACCGGTATCTGGCTTATCCCCATGACCATGAGTGGACCGGCGGAGGTTTTGCCCTCTATGGCAAATGGGGCGTTGGGTGCGGGCGTTGTTCCTTTGGGCCCTACCCGCAGCACCAGCGAGAGCTCACAAGAATGGGATTCCGTCTGGTGGCGGCGAGTGGCATGGAGGACCCTATTTCGCGCCGCCGCTACTTCGAGTCGATCATTCAACCACCGGGAGACGATCACCTTGTCCGGGTGTTGGAAACCTTCAGGGCAATCGACGATCAGATTCCTGACGAACCATGGGGGAGAGGGCTTCCCTACCGGGTTTGGAGTTTCGACATGGATGGGATCGTGATTCCCCCTGAAGTGAAGGCTGGCCAGCTCTTGCCGTCGCCTAGGCCATGATGCCCCACTTCAATTGATGGGATGGAACTTTCGAGGATGACGACTCCCGCTTTCAGGCGCGGCTCAACGGCGCTCCACCTCGGAAACTCCAACGCCCCCACCCCGGATGTCCGGGTTTTCGGGATGCCTGTCAGCGGCTGGAGGGGGGCATCCGGGTGGGGTGGCGGGGGGGGGCTGTCCGACGTCCAATTTGAAAAAGCCCTTGCCTCCGGTCTTGCGCGATCGGCCATCGGGGGGCATGGAGGGGTTGCCATGGACCGCACGTTCCTGATTGTTTCCACCCTCCTCGCCGCGATCGGTGGGGTGCTGGGGATGATGTCCGTTCATCGTGGCATCCGCAGCCGCTGGACGGTGATCTGGATGGTGGCGGCCTTTGCCTGCCAGATCGGCTTTCTGAGTGTGCGCGGCGAGGCCAGGGGGGCTTGTCCGCTGAGGGATCTGGGAGAGATCCTGGCGTTTCTCGGATGGTCGCTGACGCTGTTCTACCTGGTGGTGGGCCCACCGTATCGGCTTTCCCTGCTGGGGGTGTTCACGGCTCCGGTGGTGGTGGTGTTTCAGGTGGCGGCGCTGATTCCGGGCGTTCTTGGCCTTGACCCGCTTCGTGCCACCGGGACCGATTCGTGGCGGGAAACCCATGCGGCGATGTCGGTGCTTTCCTACGGCGCGCTGGCCTTGGCGGGGGTGGCCGGGGTGATGTTCCTGGTGCTGGATCACCAGTTGAAGGAGCACCATTTGAAAAGCGGGCTGTTCCGCAACCTGCCGCCGGTGCGCGAGCTGCTGCAGTCGATGATGCGCCTGCTGTGGATCGGTTGCGGGCTGCTGACCATCGGCATCGTGGCCGGATTTCTGATGCCCCGAACCGGTGGCATGGGCCATCTCATCGCGGCGGTCGCGACCTGGCTGGGCTATGCGCTGCTGATGACGGTGAAATCCTTGCGGGGATTGACGGGCCGGCGGATGGCGCTGGCTTCGGTGGGCTTGTTTCTGGGATCACTCACGGTTTTTGCCTTCGTCTGATGGATCTCATTTGTCTCGGCCTGAATCACCGCACCGCGCCCGTGGAGGTCCGCGAGCGCTTCGCCGTGATGACGCCGAAGCTCGGCGAGGCGTCCCGTGAGCTTGCCGCGCTGGATGGGGTGACCGAGGCCGTGGTGGTCTCCACCTGCAACCGCACCGAGTTCTACCTGGCCGCCGATCAGGGTCGCGAAACCCTCCGCCTCACCGAGGAGGCCTTGATCCTGGAACACGGGCTGCCGGCCGAGGCGACGCATCACTTTTACCGGATGGAGAAATCCGAGGCCGCCCTGCACCTCTGTCGTGTGGTCAGCGGGCTGGATTCCATGATGCTCGGGGAAACCGAGATCTTCGGCCAGGTGAAGCAGGCCTACCAGGCGGCCCTCGATGCCGGGACGACGGGAGGTGTTCTAAACAGGCTCTTCCAACGGGCGTTTGGGGTTGGCAAGAAGGTCCGGACCGACACCCAGATCCAGGAAGGCGCGACCTCTGTCGGCAATGTCGCCGTCGATCTCGCGGAGAAGATTTTCGGCCACCTGAAGAACAGCGAGGTCATGATCCTCGGGGCGGGGGAAATGAGCCGCCTCACCGCCCAGGCCCTCGTCTCCCGCGGGGCGAAGAGCATTTTCGTGACGAACCGTTCCTACGATCGCGCCGTTGATCTTGCCAACGAGATGGGTGGCCGCGCGGTGCGGTTCGATGACTGGCAGCATGTGCTGGAGAAGGTGGACGTGGTGATTTCCTCGACCGGAGCGCCGCATGCGATCGTGACCCGGGAGCATGTCGAAAAGGCCCGCCGTGCGCGGAAATACCGGCCGCTGTTCTTCATCGACATCGCCGTGCCGCGCGACATCGACCCGGCGGTGGGGGAGATCGAGGAAGTTTACCTCTACGACATCGACACGCTGGAGCAGCTCGCCGAAGAGGCCCGGGTGCGGCGCAAGCGCCAGATCGAGGACTGCGAACAGATCATCCAGAGCGAGCTGGCGAAGCTGAATTTGCCGGGGACTTGATCGGAAAGGTTCAAGTTTTCAGTTTTCAGGTTCAAGGAAGTAGAGAAGAGGGCAGGAAGGAAACCTAGGGCTTGCACGGCGGGGTTTCCACGGGCATGGAGATCGCCCCGCGAGGCGGGATTTCCGGCATGATTCAAGATTCCCCGAACCCCTTCATCATCGGCACACGCGGCAGCGACCTCGCGCTGGCCCAGGCTGTGGCCACCGAGCACGCGGTCGGCGTCGCCTTTCCCGGACTGCCGTTGAAGCGCAACGTCATCAAGACCACGGGCGACCGTCGGACGGATGTGGCGCTGAGCGAGGTGGCCAAGGCGGAAGGCTTTTTCGACAAGGGGATCTTCACCAAGGAGCTGGAGATCGCGCTGGATTCCAAGGAGATCGACATTGCCGTGCACAGCCTCAAGGACGTGCCGACGGTGCTGGAGGACCGCTATGCCATCGTCGCCGTGCTGCCTCGCGCCGGGGTGCGGGATGTGCTGGTGAGCCGTGAGGGCTTCACGCTGGAAACCTTGCCGCAGGGCTCGACCGTCGGGACCAGCAGCGTCCGTCGCGCGCGCCAGCTCCAGTGGTTGCGCCCGGATGTGAAGGTCATCGACCTGCGTGGCAACGTGCCGACGCGCCTGATGAAACTCGCCGAGGGAAATGGCTACGACGCGATCCTGCTGGCCGAGGCCGGCATGGTGCGTCTGGGCTACCTGCCGGTGGTTTCCGATGAGGAAGTGGAATCGGTTTCAGGAAGCGATGCCGCTCTAACAGGTCTGAAGGTCGTACGACTCGCCGAGGATGTCTTTTACCCGGCCGCCGGTCAGGGGGCGATCGGCTTCGAGGTTCGTGCCGACGATGACCGTTCGCGTGAAATCGCGGAGGCCATCGGCGATCGCGAAACCTGGCTGAGGATCACCGCCGAGCGGGAGTTTCTCCGTCTGCTGGATGCCGGTTGCAGCACGCCGATCGGCGTTTATTCGGCGATCGAGAACGACGAGATTTTTCTCAGCGCCCGCGTCTTCCCCGAGCAGGGTGGAGAGCCGCAGGTCGCCACCGTTTCCTCACCTGCGGACGAGCCCTTTGCCGCCGCGCTTCTCCTTTTCGAATCCCTCGCATGAGCACTCCCGGAATCTGTTATCTCGTCGGCGCAGGCCCCGGCGACCTCGGTCTTGTCACCCTCCGCGCCAAGCAGTGCATCGAGGAGGCGGACGTGCTGGTGTACGATGCCCTTAGTAGCCCGGTGCTGGTCGGCTGGGCGAAGCCCGATGCCGAGAAGATCTACGTCGGCAAGCGCGCCGCGGATCACGCGCTGCCTCAGGATCAGATCAACGCGCTGATCGTCGAGAAGACGAAGCAGGGCAAGAACGTGGTGCGCCTCAAGGGCGGCGATCCGATGATCTTCGGTCGCGGCGGCGAGGAGGCGGCCGAGCTTGCCGCGGTCGGCGTGTCGTTCGAAATCGTCCCCGGCATCAGCTCGACGATCGCCGGTCCGGCCTACGCGGGCATTCCGGTGACGCATCGCGATCATTGCTCGCAGCTCACCATTTTCACCGGCCACGAGGATCCGACGAAGGGCGAGAGCTCGATCGACTACGCCCACCTGGCGAAAACTCCGGGCACCAAGGTCTTCGTCATGGGCGTCGCCCGCCTCCGCGAAATCTGCTCGGCTTTCATCGAGCACGGAGCCGATCCCTCGACCCCGATGGCGCTGGTCCGCTGGGCCACCACGGCCTCGCAGTGGACGCTCACCGGCACCCTTGGAACGATGGCCGACATTGTGGAAAAGGCGAAGTTCACCTCCCCGGCGGTGGCGGTCATCGGAGATGTGGTCAAGGAGCGTGAAAAGATCGCCTGGTTCGACAAGCGGCCGCTGTTCGGAAAGAAGATCGTCGTCACGCGCACCCGTGAGCAGGCAGGCGAGCTGACCCGTTCGCTTTCCGACCTCGGGGCGGATGTGCTGGAGCTTCCGACGATCCGCATCGAGTCTCCCACGGACCGGATCGGCTTCGCGGAGGGGGTCACCCAGGCCCACGAATACGACTGGCTGATCTTCACCAGCCCGAACGGCGTGCAGCGCTTCTTCGATGCCTTTTACGCGACCTACGAGGATGCTCGTAGTTTGGGCAAGCCGCAGATCGCGGCGATCGGGGAGGGGACCGCCAAGAAGATCCGCGAGTATCGGATCGGCGTGGACCTCATTCCGGAGAAATTCGTCGCGGAGGGATTGATCGAGGCTTTTTCGAAGGATTCGGTCGAGAACCTGACCATGCTCTGGGTCAAGGCGGAGGAATCCCGCGAGACGATCTACGAAGGCCTGATGGCGCTTGGAGCGATCGTTGACGAATGCGTGGCCTACCGCACGGTTCCCGAAACCTCCGATCCGAATGGCTCGGTGGCCCGTCTCAAGGAGGAAGGCGCGGACCTGATCACCTTCACCTCGGCCTCGACGGTCGATCATTTCTTCGGCATGGGCGTGGCGCTGCCGGAAGGCTGCGTGGCGGGAACCATCGGGCCGGTGACCAGCGAGGCCTTGCGCAAGCACGGCATCGAGCCTGCCTTCGAGGCGAAGCCGCACGACATCCCCGGGTTGGTCAAAGCGATCACGAAGTACTTCGCGAAACACCCCTGATTTCCGGCTTGCCCGAACGGGGCGAGTCTGCATCATACCGCCCGCTTCACTGGAAACGCCGCTGTAGCTCAGGGGTAGAGCAGCTCATTCGTAATGAGCAGGTCGTCGGTTCAAATCCGACCAGCGGCTCCAGGTGAAACCTTGACGGGAGCAGACGGGAATCGGAGAGCCTAACAGCTTCTTGAACGTCCCGATTCTGCCATGAGGCGATGGCAGGCTCTCAAAACAGGACCGCGGCGATCCATCCAAAGTCCTCCCTGGGCCCGTTCAGCGGTCATGAATTCATCCTGAAGGCCGAATGCGAATAGACGGGGATTGGTCGGCTGGTCGATCAGGATGGCACGGTTTTCGTCCGCCGGATTTTTGGGGCCCGATCGGATTCCCGGATGGAGTTCAGCGATCGTTTGCGTAGCGTCTGGCCAAAGAATGCCTGACCTGACACTTGAAAATGCCCTTCATGCCCGAGGCATCCAGCCCGTCGTGGGTGTGGATGAGGCGGGTCGCGGCCCGCTGGCCGGTCCGGTGGCCGCGGCGGCGGTGATCCTGCCGGAGGGCTTTTCCTGCGAAGGGCTCGATGATTCGAAGAAGCTGTCGGCTGCGAAGCGTGATCGTCTTTTTGAGTTTCTCACCACTCACGCCGGGCTGCGGTGGTCGGTGGCTCTGGTTCATGCCGATCAGATCGACTCGATCAACATCCTTCGGGCGACTCATCTCGCGATGGAGATGGCCGTGCGCCAGCTCGACCAGGAGATTGGGCATTGCCTGATAGACGGCCTGCGGCTTCCGAGATTCCCCTGGCCGCATGATGGGATCGTGAAAGGGGACGGGCTTTCCCTTTCGATCGCGGCGGCCAGCATCGTGGCCAAGGTGACGCGCGACCGCTGGATGATGGAGCGCTCCCGGGAGTTTCCACAATATGGCTTTGAAAGGCACCAGGGATATGGCACCAAGGCACATCTTGAAGCCTTGAGAATCCATGGGCCTTGCCGCATTCATCGTCGCTCGTTTCAGCCGGTTGCTCAACTCTCCCTGCCGTTTGGCGAGGCGTGACGGCACCGCGTGGGATCGCAAGGAGATCGGCGACTATGGCGAGGAGGTGGCGGCGGCCTGGCTGCGCGCCCGTGGCTGCAAGATCCTTTATCGCAACTTCCGAGCACCGCATGGAGGGGAAGTGGACCTCGTGGCGCGGAAGGGGCCCTTGCTGATGTTCGTGGAGGTGAAGACGCGTCGCGAGGGAACGAAGTATCGCGGGCTCGATGCCGTGAATGCCGGGAAGCAGGCCCTGATCGAACGCGGAGCGAACGAATGGCTGCGCCTGCTGGGGACGCGTGAGATCCCGTGGCGCTTCGATGTGATCGAGGTTTACGTGGAGGCCGGGAAGCCGCCGCGGGTCAATCGGGTGGAGAATGCTTTCTGAAGCGCCAAGTTCCAACGGCCAGGTTCCTCTTCAAATCAGAAATCCACATTCGTCATTCCTCAATCGTCACTCCAGTCGGCGACGTTTGCCGGGATGGATGGACGATTGAGGATCGTTGATTCTGGAATATTGATTTGGAAGTCGCTCGTCGTGCAACGGTGCATCAAACGGGGTGCTTGCAGGCTTGGAGGTGGGCGGCTAGAGAGACCAAACCTTTCAAACCCATGCAGCACCGACCACGCCTCTCGTTCTGGGAGCTTTTCTCGATGAATTTCGGCTTTCTGGGGATCCAGTTCGGATTCGGCCTCCAGCT
>JAIXVN010000492.1 GCA_027483005.1 Verrucomicrobiaceae bacterium | reverse complement strand
TGCGGCCAACCGGCCTTCAATTCCGGTGACTGGGCCACCTCCCGCAAGGTGGCGAAACACTGCGCCTCGGTCTTTAGCGGTGATCAGTCAGTGGTGGTCCCTTCCGGCTCCTGCGCGGCGATGAATTTCCACGGCAACCTGCTGCAGTTCGAGGAGCACCCGGACGCCTCGATCGACTCGCTGGCGAAGCGCACCTGGGAAGTGCTGGATTTCATTGTCAACGGCCTCGGCATTACGACCTGGCCCGGCGAGTTCAAGGAACCGACCAAAATCGCCTTCCACCGCTCCTGCCACAGCCGCGGCACCGGCACCGGGGAGGCGGCGATGGCCCTGCTCTCCTCCATCAAGAACTCGGAGGTCCTCGCCTTCGGCCAGGCCGAGCAATGCTGCGGCTTCGGCGGGACCTTTTCCGTGACCTTCCCACACATTTCCGGCCGGATGGGCTCGCTGAAGCTCGACCACGTCCTCGAACACAAGCCCGACGTCCTCACCAGCGGCGACATGTCCTGCCTGATGCACCTCGACGGCCTCGCCCGCGTCCAGGGCCGCGCCGTTCCCTACAAGCACGTCATCCAGCTCCTCCGCGACTCGCTGGCGAAAAATGCCGATTGACCGCAGAGGCACGGAGCTTCTCAGAGATCGCAGAATATGAGTGATATTCAATTTCCCTTTCAGGAGCTGACCCGTGAGACCATTGGTGCAGCCATTGCGGTTCGTCAGGAGCTTCGTCCGGGACTTGATGAAAAGCTCTACGAACGGGCACTTTGTATTGAATTCGCCGCCCGTGGCATTCGTTTCGTTCAGCAGCCTGAATATCCCGTGCGCTATCGGGAACATTTCCTGGGCAACCTGAAGCCCGACTTGGTGGTTGAGGAAAAGATCATCGTCGATGCCAAATGTGTCGAAGCCTTCAACGCCGCGCATGAGGCCCAAATGCCAGGCTATCTTGCCGTCACAGGACTTCCGATCGCCCTGCTTCTCAATTTCAAGATCCGGCCCCTCGGCAAAAAACGCATCGTCCACATCCTCCCAAAACCTCAGCGACCTCAGTGAATCTCAAAATCTCTGCGGTTAAAAAACACACTTAATCCCATGGTCAACGTCCAACCCATCGACCTCTACGCCCGTCAGATTTCCGATGAGAAACAGGCTTCGGTCATCGACGGCTCGTCTGCCGGAACCGAGAAGCGCTACGCCGTGCTCGGAAAGGATTACAAGGATCCCGATGCCCTCAGGAAACTCGCCGGATCGATCAAGGACCACACCCTTCATCATCTCGACCACTATCTTGAGAAAGCTGAGGCAGCGTTGGTGAAAAATGGCGCGCATGTCCACTTCGCCGATACCGATGACGACGCGCGGAACACCATTCTCGAGATCCTCCGCAGTCATGGCGTGACGCGCCTGACGAAGTCGAAGTCGATGGCCGCCGAGGAGATCCATCTCAATCCCTTCCTCATCGAGAACGGCATCGAGTGCCTGGAGTCCGACCTCGGCGAGTTCATCATCCAGCTCGACAACGACGAGCCCTCCCACATCGTCAAGCCGATCATCCACCTCAACCGTCGCGACATCGCGAAAACCTTCCTCCGCGAAGGGGTTTCCGAGACCTACAACGACGACCCACGGACCATCACCACCCAAGCCCGCGTCCACCTTCGGAAGAAGTACTTCGAGGCCGAGGCCGGCATCACCGGGGCCAACTTCGTCTCGGCGGAAAGTGGCCGACTCGTCCTCGTGACCAACGAAGGCAATGCCCGCTTCGGCATGGCCCCCACACCGGTCCACATCGCCCTCGTCGGCATCGAGAAGATCGTCCCCACCGACCGCGATTTCGGGGTTTTCCTGAACCTCCTCGGCCGCTCCGCCACCGGCCAGCAGCTCACGGTTTACACCCAGTTCATCAACGGCCCGAAGTCCGCCAACCAGCCGGACGGTCCCGAGCACATGCACGTCGTGTTCATGAACAACGGCCGCACCGACGTCCTGGAGTCGAATTGCCGGGAAATCCTCCGCTGCATCCGCTGCGGGGCCTGCCAGAACGTCTGCCCCGTCTATCGCCAGGCCTCCGGTCACGCGTATCGTTCGAACTACGGCGGCCCCGTCGGCGCGGTGCTTTCCCCTCTCCTTTTCGGCGATCGTTTCCCGGAATTCGCCGACCTTCCGAAAGCCTCCTCGCTCTGCGGCGCCTGCAACGAGGTCTGCCCCGTCGACATCCCGATCCCCGACCTCCTCCTCCGCCTCCGCGACAAGGCGAAGCGCGAAAAGGTCCACTCGCCGGGAGCCATTCCCATGACTCCCTTCGGCACCCTCGCCACCAGCCCCTCGCTGTGGCGCACCGCCATGACCATGAGCAAGGCCATGAACCACCTGCCCATCGAGGTCGCTCCGGTGAAACCCCTCCAGGACTGGCTCGGCCAGCGCACGCTCCCCGACTGGCACGGCGGCGACTTCCGCAAGTGGCTGAAGGGGAGGAAGGAAAAGAGTTAGAAGTTAGGAGTTATTTGCTCAAATTCTTTCCAGGAACCTCTAACCAACAACTTCTAACATTTCCCACCACCGTGTCCCGCGACTCCATCTTCTCCAAGCTCCGCTCGACCACCTCGGCCCTCAAAAAGCGCGCACCGTATCCGGATTATGACATCTCTGTGGTCCACTCCGCCCCGCGGCTGGAAGGCGGCGACCATTGGGATATCTTCGCCCGCAATTTCAAGGCGGTGAGCGGCAGGACCATGACCTCGGTCGAGGAACTGGCCGCGTTTCTAACAGCCGATGTTTCAAAACACGGATACTGCGATCCCGCCCTCTTTGAAACCATCGGCTCGAAGCTGGTCGCCGCCGGGCTGACTGTGGAAACCGAGTTCGACCGCAGCCGCTATGATGACTACCAGTTCGGCATTACCCGGGGCACCGGCGCGATCGCCGAGTCCGGCACCTTGATCATCGACGACTTCCGCACCTCCCACCGTCTCGCCGCGCTTTCACCGTGGATCCACGTCGCCTGCATCCAGTACAGCGAGGTGGTCCGCACCATTCCGGATGCGATCGCCAGCTTCGGCGATTGCCCGAACATCATCTGGGTGACCGG
>JAIXVN010000227.1 GCA_027483005.1 Verrucomicrobiaceae bacterium | reverse complement strand
TCAACGCATCTAAATGGGAGCGTCCGACCAGTCACCGAGATCTCAAGCGTGTCATACGCCTGACGAATCCCAACATCGTTCGTGGATGCAATCGCGCCTTCAATGCAGGTCAGTTGGTCAGGTGTGATGCGTCCAGGAGGATCAAGAACAAGTAGCGATAGGAGGCAGTAACCGCCAAACGCAATCGCGGCGATGCCCACAATGATGGCCTGCATTGGTGTTGGTCTCATGCACTCAAGTTGGTCGTGCTAGTTGGGCGAACGTAGAATCCGTAGCACCCCGACAGGTGATATCAAGCAGGGACGGCTAGTGAGGAGGTTGTGGAAACTGGTTGAGTTTGCGAGTCTTTTTCGTGAGGGCGTGCGTCCATCCGGGGCTTTGGGGTCGAGTTTTCCGGGGTGGCTGGTTGGACTCTCACGCGGTGAATTCAGGATTCGGAAGGGGTCTCTTCTTGGGATGTGAAGGGCCTGGAAAGGGGGAAGTGTCACCATTTGATCCAATAGGGGGCTTCCTCAGGCGGAAGGGCAGGGTTGGCAGGCCGGGATCCTCGCGGCTTCACCGTTGACCCGCTTTCACTGAGAGGGGGCATTGGTTCGACGCATTGGATCAACGCGCCCACCTTCCTCCATGACCGTGGGATGGCGGTGTTTACGGGCTTGCGGGTGGATCAAGCGTGCGCATGGTCAGCACATGGAAACGGAGAAACCGAAGCGCAAGCCTTGGGTGGTGCTGCTTTTGTGTGGGATTCCGCTGTGGCTGCTGGTTTCCGGCGGCTTCGGGATCTGGGGCTATTTCCGGGCGCAAAAGGCCGAGCAGAAGAAGGAGTCCGCCCGCTTCGCCACCGTGGTGTCGGCTTCGTCGCTGGCGGATGATTTCAGGAAACTCACCGTCATCATCGGGCCGAGGAGTCCCGGGATCGAGGACGGCAAGGGACTGACTCGCGCCGCTTCCTGGATCGAGGGACTTCTGGGCCCGTCCAATACCGGCTACAAGGTCCAGGCCGAGCAGGTGTCGGAAGCCGGCGGTTGGCCGATCCTTCGCATCGACCTCCAGGGAAGCGAGGACACGGCAGCACCGCTGTGGATCCTGAGCCCTTACGATGCCCCGGCCGATGCTGAGGGCCTGGCGGATGCGTCGAGCGCCGTCGTGGCCACCATCGCCGCCGCGCAGGCGATTGCAGGGGAAAAGCCGTGGCGGCCCGTGCGGTTTGTCTTCCTGCCCTCTGGAGGGAACAAGGCCATCGAGAACGCGGCCCTGAAGATGATTCGCGGCGAAGCGGCGCCCTACGCCGTGCTCTGCATCGGTCCGATGAGAAAGGGGGAGCTGCTCTCGGTGGCGGCGACTGATTCCCATCCCGCGAGGGTGTCGCTCGGGGCGCTCGGTTCATCGGGGGCGGCCGCCCCGGTGGACGCGACCTGGGTGTCCTCGCTTTCGCAGGCTGACCTGCCCGTGGGCTTCATTGGCTCGAAACCCCAGCTCCAGGAAGGATCGCAGATGCCGGAACCCGAGCTCATGGCGGCCTCCACCGGGCGTCTGGCTGAGCTGATTCGACGCCTGATTGCAAGAAAGTGAGATTTCCAACAAAAACCGCTTGCACCTGTTGGTCGGGGCCGCATACAACCCGCCACGCCTGACGGCCTACGGGGGATTAGCTCAGTTGGTAGAGCACTTGCATGGCATGCAAGGGGTCAGCGGTTCGAATCCGCTATCCTCCACCACCTTCACAACCGATTGAAAGTGAAGGTTTTCGGTGAATCCGCTGTGGTTTTCACCTTCCGACTGTGGCCTAAAGTGGGGCCTAGTTTTTTCTAGGCCCCCCGATTCTTCCTAAAATCAAACGGTTGCCTGAGAATGACTCATTCAGACGCAGCGCCGTGATGCCTACCCGCACGAGGTGGTTGCTAGGTAGGGGTCCCGCACCGGGGGGAGAGTTTAAAACAAAGCGGGACCGATTACCGGGCAATCCAGTAAATCCAACCGGATTTCTGGCCAGCAAGGATTGCAGTCTTCAGTCTCACTTTACCAATTCAGTTCGAGGCAATCCGCACCTTCTTGGAAAGGCGGCTTTCGTGTCCAACATAGGGCTTACCTCCAATGACCATCGTAAGGGTTCCGCCCGGGGTTCTCTTTTGAACAACGACGGATTCGGCAACTGGAATGGGAACCTCTTTCCCTGCGGCATCCAAAAGATTGAAGGTTTCAATTACCTCAAGTTTCACCGGGATGGTGACGTCTTTTAGGCTTTCTAGGTAAATCGGTTTGACCTCTTCAAACGTCTCTTTTGCCGACGGTTCGATGGGTTTAACTTTTTGCTCGGTCTTCAATGGAGCGCTCAAAACGGGAGGCTTAGGCTTCTCCTCTGTTTGCGGTAGCGTCCTCCCTGATTTAAGCGGCTCTTCACTGACTGTCTGATTTGCTTTAAGGGTGCTTGCACTGTTCACGGCGGATGAAACGACACTTTTCGCCAAGAGCACTCCGCATAGAATCAGGACAGCAGCGAGCAACGTTATTGCGCTGAAACCTTGAGAGCCTGAACCGCATCGCTGGCACCTCCACCCTCCAAATTTCAAGGCGCTAAGAATCCAAATCGGAAGCCAGAATCCGCAAAGCAGCATCGTAATCAATAAATGCAGGAGATGATTTGTCCCGGGACGGGCGTGTAGCTCATTTCCCTTACAGTTCGTGCAATACTTTTGGGTTTGCTGCATGCTCATGTGGCCTCGGAAGTAATCTAGTGACTCAATGATTACAAACCGATTTCCGCCTTTAGGTGGAGTGGGTGAATCTCCTTACCTCTAGGGGCACGCCATTTGATTCCGTAGGGGCGAGCGATTAGGCGACTGCCCACAACGCGGAAAACACGAAATGCGTTCCCATGCGAAAATGGCAGGCGGCTCGGTGGCGGGCGTGATCGCTTCGGACTTTTCGGAGCCGGGGCGTGTAAGGTTTTCGGATTCCTAGGCTGTCTCGCAGGCGAGTGGATCAGCGGAACCGGGAGATGCTTGCTTCTGTGGCGGGATTGATTCCTTAAAGGCCCTAGGGGCCATGGCTAGCGTGTTTGGAAGCTGTCGCAGGGAAAGCCTGCCAGCCACTCCAGCAACGGCCTCCTTCGCCGGCGTAGGGTTCCCAATAGGGGTATGCGTGCCAGAGTTGGGAGACCAAGCGCGGCGAGCAATGCCAAGGTCTCTTGCCCCGCGATGAATTTCACGGTCCAAGAAATTCTTTAGGGGGGCACCAGCGGTGTGAGCGCTAAACGCTGAACGTCGCACGGAGTCCAAGCTATCAAATACTGCGACCCCTCGTTTTTGATTAAGGCTTTCTGACCGTTGGTAAGGCTGAGATCCCTGCGACGGTATGCTTATTCAAGGAGACTCCTGATGGAGCTACCTACGGAAGAAAGGCCATGACAGCGCCAATCGCGATGATGATTGCAAGGATCACGCCGATGACATGAACCGGATCACTCAAATTGATGCTGCCGCTTGCCTTGAATTGGTGCCCGCAGTGGGGGCAAGAAGCGGCTTGCTTGGAAACGCGGCTTTTGCATGAAGGACAAGGGATGAGGGCCATGAAGAACCAATGTGAATTCTCGGCAATGAGGGCAAGCAAAGGATGAACTCCCTGCGCTTTTCCGCTCATCGCCTGTAACCTCCCTGTCAATCAGGTGGCGGAAAGGCGAGCATGGGCCTTGGCGAGCATGACCATGAACTCTTCCTTCTCGGTTCGAATCCGCTATCCTCCACCATTTTCCGGTCGTCCACGAGGGTCCTAGTAGATCATGGGGACCAAGCGTTTCGTCCGCTTCATGTAACGGCGGTAGTCGTCACCAAGTCCCTCGGCGAGGGCGGCTTCCTCGATGTGGATGCGCCACAGGTTGATGGCGAGAAAGGGCAGGAAGATCAGTACGATGGAGCCCCAGTTGGCGAAGGTCAGGGCGCAGCCGAACATGGCGAGCAGGCTTCCGGTGTAGCTGGGGTGCCGGACGAACTGATACGGCCCGGATTCAATCAGACGGTGGTCGTTGGAAATGGCCACATTGGTCGTGAAGAAGCGACCCAGGCAAATGATCGAGTAGAGGCGCAAGGACAAGCCGACGGCGAAGACACAGCAGCCGGTCAGCTTCATCGGCTCCGGCCAAGGCACTGCCAGTGCGGGCACGTGACGGGCGGAGGCGACGCCCAGACCGATGGCAGCCAGGGCCACCAGCCAGATCACGCCCAGCGAGCGCTGGTCTTTTGAAGTGGCGTCGGACTTGGATCGCTTGGCGAGGGCCAGACTGAATTCAAACGTTCCCCAGAGCGAACCGATGATGGCAGGTAGATAGAAAGGCATGAGGGATCTTTGACCTGAGGGGAATAGGTCATCCTGCGGGGCGCTGAAAGGCCCAATTCCGCCAGCAGCGGATCAATGGTTGAAAATGAACTCCTTGGAGTTCAGAAGGGCCCAGAAGATGTCCTCGAGGGTTTCCTTGACCAGGGTTGGCTTGGTGGGATCCCCCACTGCGTCTAGCAGGTTCTTTTTCTCGGCCTCGGTCGGGACTCGTCCGAGGGTGCCGAGGTAGAGGCGGTCGATGATCTCAGCGGGTGGCTTTTTCTCAGCCAGCAGGCTTTCCACGATCTTGCCCTGACGGATGCGCTGCTGGGTGGTGTCGCCGTTGAGCAGGTGGAGGGCCTGGGAAAGGTTCGGCTCCATCTTGACCTCACAGGAGCAAACGGTGCCGCGCGTGGCACGACCGAAGGTGGTGAGGAAGTAGTTCGACGTGTTGCCATCGGCGATCTGCACCGCCCGCGCGCCGAGCGGCAGGCCCTTGAACTTGTTCGGCGTGGCGGTGACCTGGGAAATGCAGTCGAGCAGCACCTCGGCCCGGATGCGGCGGATCATGCCGTGCGAGAAGTTCGTCTCGTCGCTGGCATTGGTCAGGTTGGTGCGGCTGGAAAGCTGGTAGGTCCGCGAGGTGCAGATGTCGCGCACCAGCTTGCGGAAGTCGTAGTTGTAGGCCACGAATTTCTTGCTCAGTTCATCGAGCAGCTCGGGATTCGACGGTGGATTCGAGACGCGGACGTCATCGACCGGATTGACGATGCCCACGCCGAGGAAATGGGCCCAGACGACGTTGGCCACATTGCGAGCGAACCACGGATTGTCGGTCGAGGTCAGCCAGGTGCCGAGCGAGGCGCGGCGTGAATCGCCCTGCTTGATCTCCGGTTTCGGTCCACCGAGAAACTTCGGCGGCACGTTCTGCTTGGTCACCAGATGCTGCACCTCGCCTTCGCCATCGAAGACCACCCGCTCGCGCGGATCCTCGGCGGGCTTGCGCTTCACCTGGGCGAAGAAGGCGGCGAAGCCATAGTAATCGTCCATCGTCCAGCGGTCGAAGGGATGGTTGTGGCACTGCGCGCACTGGATGCGGGTGCCCATGAAGACCTGGGCGACGTTTTCGGTGAGCTTCAGCACCTCCTGCTCAAGCTGGAAGTAGTTGGTGGCGGGATTGGCAAAGGTGCCGCCCTCGGCCGAGAGAAGCTGGCGGACCAGTTCGTTGAACGGCACGTTGGCGGCGATGCGGTCCCGCAGCCAGTTGTAGTAGCCCAGCGCGGCCTTGTAGCTGACCTGCTTGTCGCCGTCGTTGAACGTGCGGATCTGCATCAGCTCGGCCCACTTCATCACCCACATCTCGGTGAATTCCTTGCGGGTGAGCAGGTCATCGACGAGGGCCTCGCGCTTCTTCGGATCGGCATTCGCAAGGAAGGCCGCACGGTCTTCAGCAGAGGGCAGGCGGCCGACGATGTCGATGTGGGTGCGGCGGATGAATTCCTCATCGCTGCAAAGCTCGGAAGGCAGGATGCGGAGCTTGTCGAGCTTCGCGTAAACGTGGTGGTCGATGTAGTTGTTCTCGACGAGCTGCGGCTTGGTGTAGGCGACGTTGGCCGGGATCACGATGGCCTGGGTGCCCTCGGTGAAGGTGTGGAAGCGGGAAAGCAGGAAGGCCTCGCCGGGGTGCTTGGAGGCGGCGATGCCCTTGCGCTTGTCGATCGTGACCGAGTTGTCGTTCGAGGTGGAGAAATTCGAAAGCGTCGAGACATCGCGGTCGGTGCCATCCGAGTAGGTGGCGCGGACGGTGAAGGGGAGGCGCGAGTCCTCGCCCTTCATCAGCACCTGCGGAGGCTCGATGGAGATGCCGGTGGGCTGGGCGATGCCGTCGGCATCATAGACCGCGCCGTTGCGGATCCACTCGACGAGGGTGTTGTAGAAGGCGCTGTCCTTGGCGAAGAGCTTGCCGCCGGTGTGGGGCACGCCGCCGATTGCCTTGGTGATGAGCAGGGACTCCTCGGGCAGGGCCAGATTGATCCGGCGGCCGGCCATTTCCCCTGTTAGACGGAAATGATCGCCCTTGGGGTCGAAGCCGAACAGCGAGAGGTGGAAGCCGTCCTGACCGCGGGCGGATCCATGACAGGATCCGGTGTTGCAACCGGAAGCTGTTAGAACCGGCATGACGTCGAGCTGGAAGGACACCGGACGCGGCTTGGTGGCATCCTTGACGATCACCGGAACCTCGGTGGCGAGACCGCGATACTCGATGCGCAGGGAGGTGGTGCCGTCCTTTTTCGGGGTCAGCGTGGTTTCCAGCAACGAGGCGAGCGAGGGATCGGAAAGGGTGAACTTCGATTGGCGGGTGATGTCGCAGGTGACGGAGTCCTTGAAGCGGGCGATGACGATGACGCGATGAAAGTCGGCGGCGGACTCGAGGGTGACGCTTTTCGGAAAGGCCTCGATCGACGCGATCTCCGGATCCGGCGCGGCGTCCCAGCGGGGGAGCGAGGTTTTCGAACTGGGAGAGAGCGTGATGCCTTCGGGCCACTCGGCGCCGTTCTTGATCCAGGCCTCGAGGGCGGCGATTTCCTCCTTCGTCAGCGGCTTTCCACTCTTCTTCGGCGGCATCATTTCGTCGTCGTCCTCGTCGAGGTGGACACGCTTGATGAGATTGGATTTGGCCGGGTCTCCGGGTTCGATGGCGGCACCATCGTCACCGCCGGTGATCATCGCGGCGCGGGTGTCAAGGCGCAGGTTGCCTTTCATCTTCTCCGCGTGGTGGCATTCCACGCAGCGGGTTTCGAGGATCGTCTGGACGTCGTCGAACGGAGCGGCGGACGCCTGAAGGATGAGGCCGCTGAAGAGGAGGCTGAGCCGGGAAGCGGGGAAGGTCATGGCTTGGCGGTTTGCTGGCGGAGCTGCTCGAGTCGGGAAAGGGGCTTGGGCGCGGGCGCGGCCGGATCGACGGGCTTCGGAGGTTCCGGAGCCGCCTGGGCCACGGCGGGTGGGGGAGTGGTCGGCTTGTCGATGCGGAGCGTTCCACCCTGAGCGACCTGATGCAGGATGGTGGAATTGTTTTCCGGAATCGTGATGCGGCAGAAGACGTTGTTGTGCTTTCCGACCGGTGCATCGGCCGCGACGGTGAGGGGAAAGCTGAGTTCGGTCTGGTCCTTGTTGAACTGCACCGGCGGCGTGGTCACTCCGGCAGGCAGTCCCACCAGCTCGGCGGTGGCATTGCCGGCGAATTCATGCTGCACCTCCACCTTTCCCGACATGACCGTTGGCTTGCCCTGCTCGGTGGCGGCGAGGGAGAGCGTCATGCTCAGGTAGGGCTCCGCGATCTTCAGTGGAACGAGCTGCGAGGAAACCAGCACCGGTCCCTTTGGAGTAGGAGCCTCGGCGAGCATGCAGATCTTCCATTCACCCACGGCGGAGTCTCCATTGGCATTGATCTCGTAGTTCACCTCCGATTGCCCGGCAGGGATCTGCATGGTGACGGGTGCCCCGATGCCGGGAGGTGACCAAAGAAAGCGCACGGTGATCGCGTCGTTGTAGCCCTCCTGACGGATCGCGCGGACCTTCAACTGCGCGATGCCGTTTTTCACAATCGGCACCGCCGGGGTGTCGAGTTCGATCCGCAGAGGGGCCTCCTCCGTCACCGCCATGGCGATCTTGTCCAGCGACGTGGAATGATAGGGGCCCTGGTTGTTGACCTCGACGTGGTGGATGATGTCGGTCAGCGGCCCTTTCACGGCCTGCCCCTCGCCCAGCGAGCGGATGGAGAACTCATGCAAGCCCCCCGCGACGGGCGCATCGGCGGCGGCTTCGAACACGACCGGAAAGGCATTCACCGAGCGTGCCGCGTTGGCGGCATTCATGGTCACTCCGGCCGGCAGCGAGGTGGCATCCAGGGCAATGTCGCAGCCGATGTTCTCCCGGGTCACATTGATGATGGCGGCGTAGCGGTTGCCCCTCGGAACGGGGAAACTCTTCCACTTCTGGGAAAGGTTCCGCTCGACGACCGGAAGCGTGGCGGCGATCGCAGCCTCGCGGCGCAGGATCTCGAAGCGATACACGAAGTCCGGTCCGCCGTTGCCGAGCTTGTCGCGGATGTTCGCGATGTATTCGCCATCCTCCGGGCAGGTCCACTGGATGACCGGATCCGGCCCGCCCTGGTCGTCGTTTTCCGCAAGGAAGTTTCCGGCCTGGTTCTTGAGGCGGAGCACGGCATCGATCGGCGAACGCAGCGCCCGCCCCATCACTTTCAGGGTCAGGTTCTCGCCCTTTTTCGCCTGAAAACGGTAGCGATCGAGATCGTCCTTCTTGCCAAGAATTCCCTGACCGGCGCACGGGATCGGAGGCAGGGTAGTGGCCTGCTTGTCGTCATCGTTCGGTTCGCTCTCCTCGGCGTGTTCCAGCGGTGAAACGTCCACCCGGTTCGGCGAGGGGCTCGAAACCCCGTCCACTTGGGCGAAGAGAGGCTCGGGACCGGAAGTGGCCTGCAGGGTGGAGGATTGGCTGATCGGTCCGGCGGGATCGCCGAGGAACTGGAAATTGAGCGTTTCCCCCGGCTTGCCTCCCGGAGGAAAGACGGCGGACGGTCTCGCAAAGGTGCCGATGTGGAGGCGGTAGTTGCACTGATCGCTGCCCTCGTAGGCCGCCTCGCGCACCAGGATCCGGTAGTCGCCATCCTCCGGTGCGATGATGGTTGCAAAGGCATCGTTCCGCAGCAGCGGGGCGTCATCGCAGGCGGCGAGTTCGAAACGCTTCGGATCGAGGATCGCGACGTAGGCGTCATACATCAGCCGACCCAGCCGCATGGCCTCGACCTCGACCGAAAGCCGCTGACCCTTTTTCAAACTACAAACATAGTAGTCCTCGTCCTCGTTCTTGCTGACGCCGGCGACGGTGACATTGAGATCGACTCTTTGCGGCTTGTCGAAGGTGTCGTTCGGGTCGGTTTCCTCCACGACCGGGAAAGGACCCACCCAGAAGGTTTTCAGGTCCGTCAGGCCGCCGGGGCTTCGAAGACGGAGCCGATGCTCGCCGAGTGGCGCGTCCGCTGCGATCCGGAGCTTGGCAGTGACGCGTTTGGAATCCTTCACCTCGATGGCTTCAAGCGTGAGGCCGGACTCGTAAAACAGGGCCTCCTGGATCCCATCGAGTCGGTCTCCGCTGAACACCACCTGGACCTCTGTGCCGCGTTGGCCACCGCGCGGATAAACCAGATCGAGATCGGGAGTGAAAGCCTGGAGCGGGAGGGCCGCCAAGGCCGCGAGAAGGGCGATGGAGGCGCGGCGCTTCATGCCTTCTTGTCGAGGATCGCATCCAGCACCTGGCCGCCGTCGCAGATCTCGATCGGACGGTTTCCGGGAGCCATGAGTTCCTTGTCGGCGGTGATGCCGATCTGGTTGTAAGCGGTGGTGGCGAGATCGGCGACGGTGACCATGTCCTCTTCGGGTTCGCCGCCGAGGGCATCGGACGAACCGTGAACGAGGCCTTTCTTGACCCCGCCGCCAGCCAGCATGACCGAGAAGACGCGCGGCCAGTGGTCGCGTCCACCGGTGGGGTTGATCTTGGGAGTGCGTCCGAACTCCGAGGTCACCATGACCAGCGTCGAGTCCAGCGTGCCGCGCCGCTCCAGATCGCGGATCAGGGCGGCGATCGCCTTATCGACCGGTGGGAGTTCCTTTTCGATGTTGCCCTTGAGATTGTCGTGGTGGTCCCAGCCACCGGCCGTGAGCGAGACGAAGCGCACACCGGCCTCGATCAGGCGGCGGGCCAGCAGCATGCGCTGACCCGGGGCCGTGCGGCCGTACTCGTCCTTGATCGCGTCCGGCTCCGCCTTGAGGTCGAAGGCCTCGCGGGCCTGCTGGGAGGAAATCAGCTTGTAGGCATGCTGGTAGAACGCGTCCATCGAATCGAGCGCGTCGGATTTCTCCAGCGTCTTGAAATGGTAGTCCACCGTCTCGAGCAGCGAGCGCCGCTTGGCGAAGCGGTCATCGCTCACGCCGTTCGGCAGGGCCAGGTCGCGCACCTGGAAATTTCCCTGCGCGGGATCCGATCCGAGGGCGAAGGGCCCGAAGGCGGAGGAAAGGAAACCGGAGTTGGCGAACTCATTCGGCACCGACGGGACGCAGACGTAGGGCGGAAGGTTGTTCTTCGGACCGAGTTCGTGGGAGATGACCGAACCGATCGAGGGATACTCGACCGCCGGAGACGGGCGGTAGCCGGTGAACATGTTGTGCGTGCCGCGCTCATGGGCAGCCTCGCCGTGGGACATCGAGCGGATGACCGTGAACTTGTCCGCGAGAAGGGCCAGGTCCTTCATGTGCTGGCCGAACTGGACGCCCTTCAGCTTGGTGTCGATGGCTCCGAACGGCCCGCGATACTCCGCCGGGGCGAAGGGTTTCGGGTCAAAGGATTCCTGATGGGCCAGTCCGCCGGGCAGGAAGATGTGGATGATGCCGTTGGCGACTCCCTGGCGCGTGGCGTAGTCCTTCTGGTCGCCCAGGGCCTGTCGCAGGAAACCGGGAAGGGTGAGTCCCAGCCCGCCAAGCAGGCCGACATACATGAACTCACGACGGGAGGCATAGCGCTCAAGCGGATTTCCAGGGCAGCACGGTTTCATGGGAAGGCGATGGTAGGTCGTTGCGGGAGTTTGCCACATGCGCACCACTCCTCAAGCCGCCAACTACGATTGGGGAAATGATTCTTTTTCAGGGTGCTGGGGGAAATGCGGACCAGATGGGGTGATTCGCTCGATGGCCGACAGAGCTGGATCGTCATTGAGATCGAGAAGGCTGGATTGGTGTCAGGCTTTGCTCGATCCAACACGCCCTTCGAGACGCGGAGTGTTCCCGCCTCGTTCAGTGCGAGTGTGAGTGGCGGGCGCAGTGCTCGCAGCCGGTCCATTCGACGGATCCGTCGGCGTAGGTCTCGCGCTTCCAGATGGGGACCCGGACCTTCAGCTCATCGATGATGAAACGGCAGGCGTCGAAGGCGGCATCGCGATGGGCGGAGGAAACCGCGACCACGACCGCGATGTCACCGATCTCCAGTTTCCCGACTCGGTGGACACAGGCCGCCGCGTGGATTCCGAAGCGCTCACGAGCCTCCGCGACAATCCGGAGGCCTTCTGTTAGGGCGAGCCGTTCGTAGGCCTCGTATTCGAGGGCCAGGACCTGTCGTCCGAGATGATGGTCGCGCACTCGACCCTCGAACACGACCAGCCCACCACAAGATGGGTCCTCGACGCGGCTCAGGACAGCGGCGGAATCGATGGGGGTGGTGATGACTTCAAACATGCTCAACCTCCTGCGACGGGTGGGATGAAAACAAACTCGTCACCAGAGGTCACCTCCGCGTCCCAGGTGGCGAACTCGCCATTGATGGCGACGCGGAGATGATCGACGGAAAGCGGCAGTCGGTGGCGGAAACGGAGTTCCTCATAAAGTCCGGCGGCGGTGCAGGCGAGGGTTTCCACCGTCTCGGACGAAAGCCCACGGGCCTCGCGCAGGGCGGCGAAGTAGAGGAGTTGCACGGCCTTGGGATGCACGCCCGATTTCAGTTTCCGAAAGGCCTCTGCCAGCTCGTGCGGGGTGTTGGCGTTGTCGAGCGCGGCGGGGTGGGGGAGGTCGAGGATCCTTGGTGAGAGGGATTCGAGGAACCTGCGGCCGCAGCGGTTGTCTTTCTGGAAGGCTGCGGCTTTTGAAATACTGGATTCCTCGTAGATGGTGCAGAGCGGCTCCGGTCGGCCGTCGAGGCGATTCCGGTAGGCGGTCGCACCCTGCTCGGGGTCATGCTGATCGAGGAGAAAGCGCAGGGTTTCCAGATCGAGAAGAAAGAGGTCGCAGCTGAGAACCAGCCAGCTTCCCGGACGGGCCGACGCCGCCGAGGCCAGTGCCCCGAGAGGCCCCTTGCCGGGCTCCAGGTCCGGAATGACGGGAAGCCCGGTGCCGCGAGAGTCGGAATCGCGGGCGGAGAGGAAGACGTTTCCTGACACGGACTTGGCCAGCGCGACGATGTGGTCGATCTGTCGGGTGCCATCCGGGCGTTCGATGAGGGCTTTGTCGCGGCCCATGCGTTCACTGAGGCCACCGATGAGAATCAGGACGTTGAGGCTCATGAGGCGGAGTGGTCGGATTTCCCGCCGGTTTTCTCCAGCACACGGATCGAATGGATGCAGGCAGCGGGGTCGAGGGCCTTGATCATGTCGAAGAGGGTCAGGGCGGCGATCGAGACACCTGTGAGAGCCTCCATTTCCACACCGGTGCGTCCGGTGGTCTTGCAGGTGCAGGTCAGCACGGCCTCATTTCCGGAAAAGGTGATGGTGATCTGGCAATCATCGAGCGGCAGCGGATGGCAGAGCGGGATGAGGGAGGGAGTCTGCTTGGCGCCCATGACCCCGGCGAGGATGGCGGTTTGGAACACCGGTCCCTTTTTCGAGACCAGTTCGGTGCCATTGAACTGCGCGGCCACGGCATCGTTCACCGTCACGCGGGCCTGTGCCACGGCGCGGCGTGCGGTGATGGCCTTGGCGGAAACATCGACCATGGCGGCCTGGTTCGAGTCGTTGAGGTGGGAGAGGGACATGGGGACGGAAGCTCGAAATAAATTCTAAATTCTAAATTCGAAACGAAGAGGTGGAGACCATGGTTCCTGCTGGAAGGGTGGCTGGGCCGGGAGGGATTTCAAGGACATGGGTGGCACCTGCAACCGAGACGAAGTCGCCGGAGTTCTGGGGGGGCAGTGGGACGGCTTCGCCCTTGGTGCTGATCCGGCATGGCAGTAACCAGGTCAGGGTTGGATGCGGATCGAGGGTCGAGGCCAGTGGAATCTGTAAACGTGGAGCGGGCTCACCACCCTGCATCAGGCCAAGGGCGGGCAACACGTAGTGGACGAAGGTGGCCAGCACTGACACGGGATTTCCCGGCAGGGCGAAGATCGGCGGTGGGCCGGCCCAGAAAGCGAGGGGCTTGCCCGGACGTTGGCGGATTCCATGGAAAGCGGGTGCGCCAAGGCGGGCCTCGATGACCGGGCGGACGTGGTCGTGCTTGCCCTTCGAGATGCCTCCACAAAGGATGATGAGGTCGCTGGTGGCGAGGGCCTGATCGACGGCCTTGCCGAGCAGCTCTTCATCATCGGGAAGATGATGATGGCTGACTTTCGCATGGTCGCGCAGCATCGCTTCAAGCATCGGGCCATTCGAGCGCCGGATCTGCCAGGGCAGGGGCAATGCGTCGATTG
Source organism: Verrucomicrobiaceae bacterium (assembly GCA_027483005.1). Taxonomy (GTDB): domain Bacteria; phylum Verrucomicrobiota; class Verrucomicrobiia; order Verrucomicrobiales; family Akkermansiaceae; genus Luteolibacter. Next base: position 2,691 of record JAIXVN010000227.1, on the reverse strand, counting down.
GCACGGCTTCATCACCGGTGGTGAGCAGGGTGATCCGGGGCCGCTGCGAGACCTTCAGTTCCGCCTTGCCGATCGAGGCGGCGATCGCGATCTCCATCGCTCCTACACGGGTTCCAACGGCCACGAGGATTTCACCTTCGCGTGCATCCGAACCGACCTCATGGATGAAACGTCCGGGCACCACCTCCCCGGAAAGGGTGGCCATGCCACCAGTGATCGCGACCTCCTCATAAGGCACCAGCGTGTCGCAATCCTCCGGCACCTGGGCACCGGTCATGATTTCCCAGGCCTCGCCGTCGAGCAGGGGACGTGGCGGCGGATCACCTGCGGCATGGAGGCCGGCGATTCTAACAGAACGCGCCGGCGTGAAACGGAACGCGATGCCGTCCATCGTGGCACGCCGATAGGGCGGCAGCGGGCGATCCGCGATCAGGCTTTCCCGAAGCACCCGTCCGATGGCGTCCCGGAGCGGCACGGTTTCCACGGACAAGAAGGGAAGCGCTGCAGTGATCCGGGATGCGGCCTCGGTGGATGGGATGAGCGCATTCATGGGATCAGGCCTTGGCGGGCAGAAGGGCCAGGGAAAGGAAGGCGAGGATGGCCAGCGAGACCCCCACATACACGGGCAGGCTCAGGGCTTCCCGAAGCAGCAGGAATCCCAGCACATTCGAAAGGACGATCGAGGCCGCGCCGAAGAGGGCCATGCTGCGACCGAGTTCGAAGGTCGAAAACACATAGAGCTGCCCGAACATCGCGAGCTGCCTGAGCAGCCAGTAGGCCAGGAACCAGAACGAGAAAAAGGATGCAGCCTTGAAGCCATGGGTCTTCATCGCCGAGCGCCCGATCAGATCGGAGGTCGTGAACAGGATCTGGGTCAGCACCACCCAGAACACCGGCGAGCGGAAAGGCATGCTCATCGGATGCCCCGCCGCGTCGATGGCGTCAAGCCCCTGGGGATGAGGATCGCTCGTCGCGGAAAGTGAATCCGCTCATGGTCCCGGTTGAGATTTTGGTTGGGTTGGCGCGTGCACTGCGGGAATCTGTGTCATGACGACCTTGCATGACCGCTTGAACCGACCGCTGCGCGACCTGCGGATCTCGGTGACGGATCGTTGCAACTTCCGCTGTGGCTACTGCATGCCTTCCGATCAATTCGGGGCGGACCACGCCTTTCTCCCCAAGGACCAGCTGCTCAGCTTCGAGGAAATCCATCGGCTCGCCTCGCTTTCCATCCAGCTCGGGGTGACCAAGATCCGGTTGACCGGTGGCGAGCCTTTGCTGCGTCGGGGAATCGAGGACCTCGTCGGCCTGTTGGCCAGCATTCCGGGAAACATCGATCTCGCCATGACCACCAACGGCGTCCTGCTGCCGCATCATGCCGAAGGTCTGGCGCTGGCGGGCTTGAAACGCGTGACGGTGAGCCTCGATGCCCTGGACCCGGAAATCTTCGGCCGCATGAACGGCACCGGTGCGGATGTGGGCCGTGTCCTGGCCGGGATCTCCTCGGCGCGGGTGTTCGGCCTGCCGGTGAAGGTCAATGCGGTGATCCGCAGAGGATGGAACGATGGCGAGATCCTGCCACTGGTCCGCTGGGCCCGCGAGAGCGGGGTGACGCTGCGTTTCATCGAGTACATGGATGTCGGCGAGACCAACGGCTGGAAGATGGAAGAGGTGGTTTCGGCCAGCGAGATCCTTGATCGCGTGAAGAGTGAGTTTCCTCTAACAGCTCTGCCACCTATGCACCCGGGAGAAACCGCACTTCGCTTCATGCATGCCGGCGGCCGTGGAGAAATCGGGATCATCGCCTCGGTCACCAGGCCGTTTTGCGGCGATTGCAGCCGCCTGCGCCTTTCCGCCGAAGGGAAACTCTTCACCTGCCTCTTCGCGGCGACCGGCCACGACCTGCGTGCGCTTCTGCGCGGCGGTGCCGATGATGCCACGCTCTCAAGGTCGCTGGCGTCCATTTGGTCGGATCGCGGCGACCGCTATTCTGAACTCCGTGGGCGACTCGATCCACGCGGGCAGAAGGCCGAAATGAGTTATCTCGGTGGCTGAGGCATTTGACGGATCAGTTGATCAGATCAAAGCTGACCTCGCCCTTGTGAAGGGTGCCACTTTCCAGAATCCTGCAGCGCAGCCCGCCACGCCCTTTCATCAGCTTCTCGGTGCCAGGGGTTCCACAGGCCTCGTCCATCCAGTAGCACGGACTGCACTCCTGCGTGCCCTCTAACAGAAGGCCATCGAGACGAAATTGCTTTCCGATCAGCAAGTTCAGATCCAGCCCCTCAACGACCACGTTGCGGCGAAATGAAGAGGCGGGCAGTTCCGGATTCATGGCGTGAAACTGAACGGCCTTCACCACCGCGAGGTCGATGAAGGTGATCTGGCCCTTGTAGTCATCCTTGAAGTCGAGAAAGCGGTCGCCCTCGATGCCCCGACCCGCGAGGAGTGCGAGGATGTCATGCTCCACGATCGGATGTTCTCCGGCCGACTCGCCGTGATGGCCGAAGTAGTTGTGGCCCGGAGAGGTGTATAGATGATGAATCGTCGGCAAGGGGAGGGGAGTTTGAAGTTTATAGTTTTCAGTTTTCAGTTTTCAGTTTTCAGTTTGAAGTTTATAGTTTTCAGTTTTCAGTTTTCAGTTTGAAGGATGGGGCGCCGGAAGGGCCTTTGGAACTTGGAACTTGGAAC
>JAIXVN010000589.1 GCA_027483005.1 Verrucomicrobiaceae bacterium | reverse complement strand
TATATCCAGGATCCCGCCACCCGACACTCCGTCGAGCTTCTCGATCCAAAACCCGGAGAATCCATCCTCGATGCCTGCGCCGCTCCCGGCGGCAAGGCCTTCCTCATCGCCTCGAAGCTCGGCTCCGCCGAAACCCTGACCTGCACCGACTCCAACGAGAAGCGCCTGCCGCGACTCCAGGAAAACCTCCAGCGCCTCGGTTGCGGCACCGCTCCGATTTGCGTTCACGATTGGACCCAGCCCGCGCCGGAAGAGTGGCATGGCAAATTCGACGCCATCCTGCTCGACGTTCCCTGCTCGAACACCGGCGTCATCCGTCGCCGCGTCGATGTCCGCTGGCGCCTCCAGCCGGATCACCTCAAGGCCCTCGTCGTCACCCAGCGGGCGATCCTCGAAAACGCCCTGCCCTGCCTGAAAGCCGGCGGACGCCTGATCTATTCCACCTGCTCGATCGACGCCGACGAAAACGAGAAGCAGATCGAGTCCTTCCTATCCGACCACCCCGAGCTGAAACTCACCGGCACCCGACAGGCCCTCCCGTTCCGGGACGGAACCGATGGTGCCTACGCCGCGCGACTTGAAACCTCCGCCTGATTGCCGAACACTCCCGACATGAAATCCTGCCTCGGTCTCTTGCTCGTCCTCCTCGTCATGGTCGCCGTCCTCGGCACCGGTGGACTGATCTGGTATCTGAGCTCGAATGCGGAATTCACCCGCAAGGATGCGCCTGAAGCCACTGCCGCTCCGTCGGCCGCGCCCTTGCCGCCAGTCAAGCCAGCCGCGCCACGGCCTCGCTGAAACTGCCTCCTGGAAAAAAGGCGCGGACCCGACGAACAGATCCGCGCCTCAAAACAATCCCTCAAAGAAGCTGGGCTGTTGGTGAAATCAGCAAATCTCCCCCAGGAAACCTGCCAAACCCACCGCCTCCCATCGGCGACCTGAGAAGGCTAGAAAGGAGATCAGCTCATGGCAATCGTAAAGATCTCCGAATGATCAACCTTGTGAGAACTCTTCGAGCCGCTCGGCCTTGATCAGCTCAAAACAGCCCAAAAGACCTCGAAATCGCCTTGAAATCCGCCTTTCAGAGCTGGATTCCAAAAAAATCCCGCATCACCTGACGATACACATCGCGCTTGAAGACCGGCAGCCAGTCGAGATCGAACTCGCTCGGTTCGATCCAGCGATAAGCTGAAAACTCACGCGGCCTCTGATTCACATTCACCTCCGGAGCCCCCGGCTTCAGCAGGCAATGAAAGTAGGTCTGGGCCTGCCCGTGAAAGCCGTGCTTGCGGATCTTCTTCGCCCGGACCTCTTCCGGATAGAGGTAGCGGTATCCATCCAGCTTGCGGAGGATGTCATAGTGCCCCTTGAGCAAGCCCACCTCCTCCTGCACTTCCCGATGGAGCGCCTCCTCGGCCGATTCGCCGAAATCGACACCGCCTTGCGGAAATTGCCACGAGCCCTTCACTGTCGAACGCTCGCAAATCAGCAGCCGGCCGTCCGATCGAGTCATCAGGGCCGCCACGTTCGGACGGAATCGCACCATGGGAAGAACCTGCAATTTCATGTCGGCGGACTCAATACTCAAGTTTCCCAAAGTATCATTCGCAGTTCTGGCCAAAACCTTCTCGCTGTGTCAGGGTTCCCGACGTGATGAAAACCTTCGCCCTGCTTCCTGCCATCGTCGCCCTGCTCGCCTCACCCCTCGGTGCCCAGACCGCCAATCCGAATGCCGAGCCCACCGGAAACGGCACCGCAACAGGGACCACCACCTCGGCCGATGGAAAAACCATCGAAACCGACGGCCCCCGGCGCTTCTGGCAGGCCAGCGTGCCCGGCGGCGACTACATGGTCGCGATCGACCGCATTTCATCGATCAGCAAGCAGACCTACATGCTCGATGCTGCCCTCGTGGTTCATGAGGTCACCATCGACACCACCGGCCAGGCCCTCGCCCGCTTCTACTACATCGAGCCCCCGAGCAGCCCCGCCACCGGAGCCGGCCAGGTCATCGAACGCGGCCGCCAGGTGGTCGATCAGATCGGCAAGCGCACCGGCAACGACGCCGGAACGATGGTGGTGAAAAAGTATCCGGAAACCACCCACGCCAAGTGCGTTGAGTACCGCCTTCTCGATGCGGCCGAGTTGAATGCCCTCTACAAGAGCCTCAAGGACACTTGGGAAACCGGACGCGGACGCAAGTTCATCGTGAAGTGACCTCAATCGGCCGCAAGGTCTTCCAGGATCGACGGCATGTGGCGCAGCAAAAGGGAATAATGCCCTTCGTTGTCGAACCACCTGCCGTCCGCCTTCGGAATCCGCGCGGCGGTTTCCTGAGCCATGTGCATCGGGATGTTCCGATCCAGTGCACCATGCCAGAATCGCACCGGCACCTGGATCGTGGAGAAGTCCATGTCCCAGGGATTCAAATACACATCGGCATCTGCCACCACGCCGCGCCCACCTTGTCTGACCGCCTCACGGAAGACGCTGAAATAGGTCTCGAAGCCTCCCGCCTCCTGCATCGCCCGACGGTCCACCTCAGGCAGCGAATGCATCAGCCAGCTCATCGGCGGGTGTTCCGGCGGCAGTGTCGAAAAGGGTCGCGACAGATTGACCAGTCCCTCCAAAAGCCAAGGCGCGCGGCTTCTAACAGAAAGCAGCGAGCGGTAGGCCCAGAGCATCTTGGACCGGTCCGGAAACTCCGCCAGTGGCGGTGCCCCACAAACGACTGACACCTTCTCCACCCGCTCCGAAAGCCAGGCCGCACACGACAAGGCATACGGTCCGCCGCCCGAGTAACCGAGCACCCGGAAGCGACCGATCCCGAGATGATCCGCCAGCCCCGCGATCGTCACCGGCCAGCCATCGAGCCTTCGCTTCCCAGCAAACTCCGACCGCCCCAGCCCCGGACGATCCGGAGAAACAATCCGCAGGCCCAATCTTTTCGCCTCCGCATCAAGCACCTTTCCCTGAAGCCGCGAACTCGGCCAGCCATGGAAGAAGAACAGCGGCCGACCGGCAGGATCACCATACTCCGCATGGCACAAGATCCGCCCCTGCGGATCGGTCCAGTATTGCTCGTCGTTCACCTCCGTGCTCACCGGACGAATCTAACACGAAGCGTCGGGGATGCAGGAGAATTTCTCCTTCAGAAGCTGTAAGATAGCCGACCGCGTCCACACGATCTTGTTGCCAGCTTAACAACCTCACTCGAAGAAAGAGATGCCATCGACACAAGACATTGAGCGATGAACGTCGTCATCCTCCAAGATCCCGCTGCAAGTCCCGCAGGCTGAACAGCGGCTCGATCACCCCCCTCATCCTTCGAGCGCCGCTTTGGCGGTTTTTTCCAAACCGGTCCTTCACCTTCACGAAGACTTCCTCCAGAAACGCCTTGCTGCCGATGACCGCTCCGTCGGTGAAATACCTCACCCGGTGTCGCAGATACTCCTCCACCGGCACGCGCCCCTTCGCCGCGATGACCTGCCTGATCTGCTCCGGCTTTGCCCCGCGTTTCACCACCCCGCCCACCCCGTCCGTGCGGGTTTCGGCGCGACCGAACAGGGCGCAGCGATAAGCCTCCAGCCCGGCTTTCGGGGATAGCTTCCGGTTTTCCCCGCCATGCGCCGGGATGCCCGCGATCCAGGCCAGTCCAGCGATGGCCTTCTTGCCGCCGCCCATCGCTTCGCCATAACTGCTCCAGCGGTAGTCACCGGGGTCCTGAACGATGCCT
>JAIXVN010000214.1 GCA_027483005.1 Verrucomicrobiaceae bacterium | reverse complement strand
GCTCTGGGGCCACTGATCCATTTCCAGGCGGGCCGGACCATTTCCCGAACGTCCTTTCGGCTGGCTTCCCAGCCGAGCTTGGATTTCGCAAAGGAAGGGTCTGCCACAAGCATGCCCGGATCGCCTTCCCGACGAGGTCCGTAGCGCACCGGGACGTTTTTCCCCGAGATCTCCTCGGCGGCATCGATGATCTGCTTGACCGAAACCCCCACCCCGGTCCCGAGATTGCACTGGATGGAGTCACCACCGGCGGCCAGGTAATCAAGAGCCAGTGCATGAGCCTCGGCGAGATCCTCGACGTGGATGTAGTCGCGAATGCAGGTGCCGTCCGGGGTTTCGTAGTCGGTGCCGAACACTTCGAGATACTCGATCTCCCCCGTCAGAGCCATCAGCACCCGGGGGATCAGGTGGGTCTCCGGATTGTGATCCTCCCCGATCAAACCGTCTTCCGCGCTGCCGCTGGCGTTGAAATAGCGCAGGCAGGCGCTGCGGAGTCCCCAGGCCCGATCGCAGTCGGCCAGCACCCATTCCAGCATCAGCTTGCTGCGTCCATAGGGATTGATCGGGCGCTGTGGATTTGACTCCGTGATGGGCACGATTTCCGGCGAGCCGTAGGTCGCGCAGGTCGAGGAAAAGACAAACACCCTGCAACCGAAATCCTGCATGGCCTGAAGCAGCACCAGGGGAGCAGCGGTGTTGTTCCGGTAATACTTGAGCGGATCGGTGACGGACTCGCCGACATAGGCGAACGCGGCAAAGTGAACCACGGCGCCGAAACGGTGTTTCTCGAACAGTTCCTCGACGAATGGCTTGTCACCGATGTCGCCCACCACCAGTTCGACGGATTCGTCGAGGATCGCGTCCTGGTGCCCGAACACCAGGTTGTCGAGAACAACGATCTTCCTACCTTGGGCCGCAAGCGCACGAACCGTGTGGGAGCCGATGTATCCGGCTCCGCCGGTGACGAGAATGGGAGATGCCATGGATCGAAAGGGAACGATGGCCGTAGGAAACTAAACCAACGGTGCTGGTGTCAATGCACGCCTCCGGAAGAATGAAGAATGTTCCTTGAATAGCTGCGGCCCGATTGGAGTCTCAGCCAACATGAAGAACCTCTTCGCAAGATGGAGCGTCGCCACCGCAGGCACCCTGGCGGCCCTGACCCTGGTTTCCTGCGTGTATGATCCGTACTACTCCTCGGTCGGCTACAGCCATGGAAGCTACGGAGGCGGCTACCGCAGCATCGACACCAGCGTGTTCATCAGCACCGGAAACAGCCGATGGGGCTACGATCCCTACCGCTCGTGCTACTACGACTACCAGCGGCACTGTTACTACGATCCTTTCCTCTACGGCTACTATCCGGTGAACTACTGCCCGCCACGATTGCCCGGCTCACCGCATCCTTATGGCTGGCGTCCGGGCTCGGGTGCCTGCCCGTCGCCCCGGAACATCCGGACGGGCTACCTTCCGAACTACCAGAACCGCCTGGACTCGTTTCGGGGAGGAGATACCGGATGGAACTCCGGACTTCGAAGCCGGAATGACTGGAACCCGCAGCCTCGTTGGAACCGGGACAGCACCGGTCCCGCTCTCCAACAGACCCCATTCTCAGCCGGATTCCCTTCCAACAGGCCAGTCGAACGACCGGGTTTCAATGGCTTCCTACAGAACCAGCAGCCGGATCGTCAGGGATGGCAGCCCGGACAGTCCGGATTCGGGAATCGACCTCTTGAGGGTCAATCTCCCCAGCGTCCGGGTTTTCAACAGTCGAGGCCCCCGGTGACAAGATACCAGACTCCAATCGCCTATCCGGACTTGCAGAACAACCTCCGGAGCCAACAGGACGCCGCAGCATCCCGCCAACGGGAGTCCGCTGCTCGACTGCAGGAACCGTTCAATCGAGGCACGGAAGCCGCCCCTCAGCACCGGGCCGCCTGGCAACAGCGGGTCGAGGATTTCAGGGACAAGCGTGACCAGCGTTGAGGCTCAGCCATTTCCCCCCGCAGCCTCCCGTCTGGCTCGCTCCAGACGGAGGCGTTCAAGGGTCACCCTTGGGCGCAGGAGCCAACGGCCGTAAAGCCACCCAGCGATCCCGCCGCCGAGGTGACAGGCGTGGCCGATCAGGAACCACGACCCCAAACCGCGCCGAACCATCCACTGGCCGGCTTGGGAAAGAATCGGCAGGTCGAGTGAGGGGTCGATCAGGGCCAGCACCGCGGAACCTGCCATCAATCCGAGTCCAAGGTGTCTGCCCGACACCGGCAAGGGCCACATGCGCGATTCCGGCGACAAGGTGGTGATCAAGATCAGCAGGCCGAAGCAGGCTGCTGAGCTCCCCACCAGAGGCCCCGTGGTCTCCCCTGCCGCTGCGAACACGAGGTGAGCCACCGCGCCTCCCAAGACTCCGAACACGATCATTCTCAGAAGTTTCCGACTCCCCAGATAAAACTCCAGGCGGGTTCCCAGCATCAACAGGCAGCCGCTGTTGGCCACCACATGGATCCAACTGCCGTGCAGAAAGGCATAGGTCACCACCTGCCAAAGCTTGCCACCAAGGAATGAATCGCGGGTGAGACCGAAGGTGAGGTAGAACCAAGGCAAGGTCAGATGACCTCCTCGTGATTCCAACGCAACATGGATCAGCAAAAGCAGAAGCAACATCAGCCACGGCACCCGGGCCTGCCCCAACTGGGCAAAATTCCTTCCGACTCCGTTCATTCGGGCCACGATGGAATTCATGGCACGAATGGGGTGGATTGAGAACCGAGAGAACTTCGATGCAGCCTGACTCAGCTCAGGACGCGGGCCCGCGGCTCACGGTCCACGGTGTCATCGCCACCCGCGCAGGTGACGAAAGGTCCGCCTTCGAGCGGGGCCACGCCCGTGAAGGCCACATCCGGCATGTCGGAGGGACGCCCGGCGAGCGGGAAATCCTTTCTCAAGGGATGAAATGGATAGCCTTCCCACATCAGGATGCGCCGCAGGTCAGGGTGTCCGGAAAAGGGGATGCCCATCATGTCGTAAACCTCGCGCTCATGCCAATCGGCACCGGCCCAGATGTCGGTGACGGTCGGAACCTTCTCGTCCTCGCCGACGGGAGATTTCACCCGCAGGTGCTTCGAGTCGTCCAACGTGACCAGTTCGTAAACCATTTCGAAGCGCGGGTCCTCGCCGAAGTGATCGAGACTGCAGATGTCGATCACCATGTCGAAGCCGAGCTCTTTTTTCGCGAAAGCAAGCACGTCATGCAGCGAGTCGAGCTCGACCGTGACCGTGTGTTCGCTGCGGAACTCACCGCTCGATTTCACCTTTGCGCCAAACTTCTCGCGCACCTTGCTGACGTCTTCCGCTGACATGTTCGTGAAAGTAGATTCAGGCCGTTTCCTCGAAGAACACTGCCTTCTGCTGCTGGGTGGAGGATTCCTCCTCGATCTTCCGCTGGACCTTCATGAGTCCCTCGATCAGGGCCTCGGGCCGCGGCGGGCAGCCGGAAATGTAAACATCGACCGGGATGAGCTTGTCGATCCCCTGGAGCACCGCATAGCTGCGATACATCCCACCGCTGGAGGCGCAGGCACCCATGGCGATGCACCACTTCGGCTCAGGCATCTGGTCCCAGACGCGCTTGACGGCGAGGGCCATTTTGTAGGTCACCGTGCCCGAAACGATCATCACGTCG
>JAIXVN010000247.1 GCA_027483005.1 Verrucomicrobiaceae bacterium | reverse complement strand
GAAGTCCTCGACCCGCACCCGCGTGTCCTTCGAGGTCGGCATCCGCGAGCTGGGTGGCCTCCCGATGTTCCGTTCGAAAAACGACATCCAGCTCGGTCGCGGCGAGCCCATCAAGGACACCGCCCGCGTGCTGGGTCGCATGGTTCACGGCTGCGTCATCCGCACCTTCGCGCAGCAGGACGTGGTAGACTTCGCCCACTACTCCGGCATTCCGACGCTCAACGCTCTAACAGACGACGAACATCCCTGCCAGATCCTCGCCGATTTGCTCACGATCCGTGAAAAGCTCGGTGGCTGGGAGGGAAGGAAGATTGCGTTCATCGGTGATGGTTTCTCGAACATGACCATTTCCTGGATGTGGGCGGCCAGGCATCTCGGCTTCGAGCTCGCGGTGGCCTCGCCTGCCGCCTACCAACCACCGGCAGAGTTTCTTGAGAAACTGGATGCTCCGAACGTCACGATCACCACCGATCCGGCAGTCGCGGCCAAAGATGCGCACGTCATCAACACCGACGTCTGGCTTTCCATGGGTCAGGAAGATCAGCAGGAAAAGGAGACCGCCTTCGGTCCGTTCCAGGTGAACGCGGCTCTGCTTGCTGCTTCGGCGCCGGGTCACATCGTGCTGCACTGCCTGCCTGCCTATCGCGGCAAGGAGATCACCGAGGAGGTGTTGGAGCTTCATGCCGGGGCGATTTTCCAACAGGCCGAGAACCGTCTCCATGCCCAGAAAGCGGTGCTGGTGCATCTCGCCACCAAGCGCTGATCAGGCCGCCATTCCGTCAGCTGGAGCGATCGGCAGATCCACGATGAATTCGGTGACTCCGCTTTCGTTCTCGGCCATGCCGATGCGCCCTCCGTGGGCGAGCACGATCTCGCGGGCGATCGAAAGGCCGAGTCCGACTCCATCGGTTTTCTGACCCGGCACGCGGAAGAACTTGTCGAAGAGCTTTCCACGGCAGTCCTCGGGGACGCCATCGCCATGATCGATCACCGAGATGCGGAGAAACTTTCCGCAGGGCCTCGGGGTCACACGGAGCGTGACCGGCTCGTTCGGCGGGCTGTGCTTGAGCGCGTTCGAGAGAAGATTGTGAATGACCTCATCAAGCCGGACCGAATCTCCCAGAACATCGGTCACCTCGCCAACGGCTTCGATCTTCAACGGGCAGCCCTTCTGTTCAGCCGTGCCGCTGAAGAGCTGTTTGGCGCGCTCAAGGCTTTCGGAGAGATTCACAGGTCGCAGTTGTAGCTGGCTCGCACCATTCTCAACCCGCGCCAGATCCAGCAGGCGCTTCAAGGTCAGCAGGAGTCTTTCACAGTCATCCCGCGCGGAGGTCACCATGTTGTGCTGCATGTCATTGAGATTGCCGGTGCGACCTTCCAGCAGCAGATGAAGCACCATCCGGATGCCAGTGAGCGGGGTCTTGATCTCATGACTCACCGTGGCCAGGAGATTGGTCTTCATTTCATCGAGCCAGCGGAAACGGGTCACGTCCATCAGCAACACGGCCCACCAGATCCCCTCGCCGGATTCGGCTGAGAACCTGAAGATCCTCGGCAGGAAATAGAATTCCTCATCATCAATCCGGAACAGGGCTGCCTCCCGGATGTCGTCAGGCAGGTAGTCGCGACGCTTTTCCACGCAGTCGTGAAACAGGGCGAGGAGCGTGCCCGGAAGACGACCGGAGACACCGAGCCGGTTCTGCAGGGACTCCGCCGCTGGATTGAGCTGATCGATGGTCGCGTCCTCGTTGAGCAGGAACACCGGGGCGGGAATGGCGGTGAGGACCGCACGGTTCTGAAGGTTGGTCCGGAGCAGCCGCTCGTCCATTTCCCGGCGATGCTGGCGCAGCTCCAGCGCCATCTCGTTGAACGATGGGATCAGTGCGGACAGCTCGTTCTCGCCCCTCGGTTCTGGCAGGCTGAACTCGAAGTTGCCGCGCTTCAGCTCCTTGATCGAGTAGGAAAGGCTGACCACCGGATCCGCGATCTCCCGCGCAAGATGGAAGTAGATCAGGATCGCGATCACGATGCCCAGGATCATCAACGAGAGGATGAAGAGGATGCTTTGCGAGGACTTGGCCGTGAGATTGTCGGTGGTCGCGAAAAGCTGGTCCTGATAGAGCGTTCTCACACTTTCCGAAATGTCGGCGATCCGTTGGTTCATGGACGACATCTTCTGGATGAAAATGCGCTTGTCCTCCGGAGTCGTCGGCGGATGGCGGAAGAACTCCTCGTAGCCTGTGGAGTATTCAAGGATGGCCCCTGCGAGCCGGTCCACCGCCTCATCCGTGGATCGTCCATCCGTGGCTTTCTGCAGCAGCTCCAGCCGGTTCCGCATGTCCTGCACGACCTCGTCATAGCGGTGGCGGTCGGGAATCTCCGTAGCCTCGGGATTCGTCAGCGGGATGCGATAGGTCCGGCTGTTGGTCGCGGTGAGCACCGGAAAGCGCTGCACCACATCGACCATCGAGTAGCACTGCTTCAGCTTTGAATCGAACTCCGAAGCGGCATTCCTCAACAGCAGCAGGCCGGTCGATCCCACTCCGAGAAGAAGGATCACCAGCGAGGTCAGGCCATGTCGCAGTCGTTGACGGAGCATCTGTTGGAAGCGATTAATCCAGATCGAGACGCTTCCGTTTGCGATAGAGCGTGGCCTTGTCGATGCCGAGGATCTCCGCCGCCTCCTGAAGGCTGGGAGCCCATCCCAGCACGCCACGGATGTGGGCGGACTCCAGATCGTCAACGCTGACCCTGCTTCCGACGCGAATCACCTGAGCGGCATCCCGATCGGGCGCTGCGGTGGAACCCACCTCCGCCGGACTCGGCAGGTCCTCGGCGCGGATGGCGGGACCCTTTGCCAGGATCGCGGCCCGTTCGATGGCGTTCCTGAGTTCACGGAGATTTCCCGGCCAGCCGTGTCGCGTGATCGCATCCCATCCAGCGGCATCGAAACCCTCGAAACTGCGGCCGACCTGCTTGGAGAAGTAGTCGAGGTAGCGTTTCGCGAATGCCCTGAGATCCCGTCGCCGCGCGCGCAGCGGTGGAATGGTCACCGCGATGACGTTGAGGCGGTAGTAGAGGTCTTCACGGAACGTGCCATCGATCACGCACTGCCTGAGGTCGCGGTTGGTCGCGGCGATGACCCGGACGTTCGCCTTGAAGGTCTTGTTGTCGCCGACGCGCTCGTATTCGCGCTCCTGAAGGAGCCGCAGCAGCTTCGACTGGATGTCCATCGGCAGGTCACCGATTTCATCGAGAAACAGCGTGCCACCATCAGCCAGGGCGACCTTGCCGACCTTGTCCTTCACGGCCCCGGTGAAGGCACCGCGGACGTGACCGAAGAGCTCGCTTTCCAGAAGCTCCTTCGAAAGGCTCGGGCAGCTGATGGTCACCAATGGCTTGTCGGCCAGCAGGCTGCGCTCATGCACCTCGCGGGCGATCATGCTCTTGCCGGTGCCGCTTTCCCCGAGGATCAGGATCGAGGCCGTCGTCGCGGCGGCGCGGAAAAGATTGTCGAGGGCTTCCCGGGTGGCATCGTCCTCCGAGTCGAAGTGCATCGGTGCGAGATTCGTCTGCACCTCACTCTTCAAGGCCACCACGGTGCGCTTCAACTCCTGCACCTCACCCTGGGTGTGAAGGGCCTTTCCCGCTTTCAGAAGGATCGCACGCAGCTGCTCGGGGAGAAAGGGTTTCTCCATGAAGTCGAAGGCTCCGAGCCGTGTCGCCTTCACCGCCGTCTGGATGGAGCCATGGGCGGTGAAAATCACCACGAGCTGCTCCGGCTTGAGCTCGAGGATCTTCTTCATCACGTCGATCCCGTCCTCCGCACCCAGCCGCAGATCAAGGAACACCACATCGAATGCCGCCTCCTTCACCCGCCTCAGGGCTGTGACGGAATCCTCCGCCGCCTCGACGTAGTGATCCTCCGCCTGCAAGGCGTATGACGTGGCCTGGCGAACCGTGCGCTCGTCATCAACAATCAGAATGTCCATGATTTCCCCCTTAGAACGTCATGTGCCATTTCGATCCGGGTGACCGACAGTTGCAAATGAACGACTTAACTCGATCCTGCAATCTACGGTCGGGGTTTCATGAATGCAAAATGCAAGATCGCTTTTCTTTTCGTGCGAATTGCGGTCCGGGTCATTTGGCAAACACACCCAGAATCGCATCCGCTGCCAGCATATGACCCCGCAAGTTGGGATGGTTTGACTGGCTCAGCAGATCGCCGATCGCAGAGCCTTTGGCGAGCTCTGCCTCCCAGGCTGCGAACACGTCGGCCAGCGGCACATTCTCCTCCTTTGCGATTTTCCGGATCAGCTCGGCACGCTGGCAAAGGGGATCCGCCGGATTGTCGAGCTTTGCGCTGGAATCTCCGGTCGGCGTGATCAGGATCACCGGAATCCTCCGCTGCTTTGCCTGACGGATCATCGACTTCCAGGCCGCCTCCACCTTGTCGAGCGGTTGGCGACGGTCGTTCAGCGCGTAGTCGATGAAAATGACATCGGGCTGGTGGCAGAGCACATCCTTCTCGAATCGGGCCGCCCCCGAAAGGCTGTCCTCGCCTCCGATGGCGGTGACGATGCAGTTCATGACCGCGAAAGGGTGGTCCTTCTTCAGCCCCTGAAACACGAGCTGCGGATAGGCCTCGAAAGGTCTCACGTCCGGCGTTTTCTGATAGCCGGAGGGAACGCTGTGGCCGTGGAAAACCAGGTTGATCGTGTGGTTCCTCGGCCACTTCACGTCCATCGACGCGAGGAGTTCGGGTGGAAGCTTCGACTGGGCGTGGACCGGAGCCAGCAGCGCGAGGGATAGCAAGAGGAACTTCATGGAGCCAAGCATACGCACGGCGTCACCCAACCGTATCAAGCAAGGGGCCGCGTCACCCAGCGGGCGGGCAATCGAGCTCCGAGATTCTCGATTTCAAAACGGCCCTCCTTCACGTCGGATGCGCTGAGAATTCGTCGATCCGGGCGCTTCACGTATCCGAGCGCGATGCTGCGTCCGAGCGTGGGGCTCCAGGCTGCACTGGTCGTGTAGCCGGCGATTTCCCCGTCCCAGAAGATCGGCTCGCTGCCCCAGAGATTCGGCTCGGGATCCTCCAGCACCAGCGAGATCAGACGCTGCGAGACACCGCGATGCTTCTGGTCGAGCAGGGCCGCCTTGCCGAGGAAGTCCCTGGTCCAGTCGATCGCGAAACCCAGGCCCGCCTCCAAGGGAGTTTCCGCCGGGGAAAGCTCATGACCATAGGCCCGGAAGCCCTTCTCGATGCGCATCGTGTTGATCGCATGAACCCCGCAGGGTCGGATGCCGAAGGGGGCTCCTGCGTCTAACAGAAAATCCCACAGCCTCGACGAATCGCCACGCGGAACATGCAGCTCCAGCCCCGGCTCACCGACGTAGCTGAGCCGCGCCGCACGCAGGGAAATGCCATGGACCTCGATCATCCGCGAGGTGCCGAAAGGCCAGCCCTCATCAAAGGAGAGCCCGGTGACCTGGCCGAGAAGCTCGAAGGCCTTCGGACCCATCACCGACACCACATCCATCTCCTCGGTGACGTCGCGGAAGCTCACCGAGCCGTCCGCCGGGAAATGCCGCTTGATCCAGTCGGCATCGCGACCCTGCTGGGCGGTGGCGGTGACGAGGTAGAACGACTCCGCTGCCGTGCGGATGACGGTGAGGTCACTTTCGAAGGTTCCGCGCTCGTTGAACATCCCGGTGTAAACCGCGCGTCCGATCGGCACGTCGAGATTTCCGCCGCAAAGATGCTGCAGGAGCGGGAGGGCGCCGGGGCCTGTTAGATCGTACTTGGCGAAGGTCGATTGATCGAGCAGCCCGACCGATTCACGACAGGCACGGACTTCCCCGAAGCACCATGGCTGCCAGTTCTGGCGGAGAAAGGAGTAGCGGATCTCCGCCTCGGCTGCGGTCGGCGCATAGGCGAGCGGACGTTCCCAGCCGGCGCTTTCCATGAAGACCGCATTCGATCTACGATGATTCTCGTACAAGCCCGAGGCGCGGACACCGCGGGCCGTTTCCATCTGTCGCAGCGGCCAGGCCATCTGGTAATGAAGTCCGAGGACCTCGCTGACGCGTTCCTGAAGATACTTGCGGCCGTTCTGGAATGGAAGGAAGCGCCGGATGTCCACCGACCCGAGATCAAGCGTCATGCCGCCGTTCTGGATCCACTCGACCGCATAAAGCGCCGCGCCGCCCGAGCAGGCGATGCCGGCGGAATTCCAGCCACCCAGGACGAACAGGCCATCGGTGCCATGCGGCTCGCCCATGAGGAAATTGTTGTCCGGCGTGAAGGCTTCGGGGCCGTTGACGAACTTCACCACCTTGTCGCGCGTGATGCCTTTCAGCCGGTGGCAATGCGAGGCGAAGGGTTCGGCGAAGTCGGGCCAGTCGGGCTCCAACAGACCGAAGGAAAAGTCTCCCGGCACCGCATCGCCGATCTGCCAGGGCTTCGAGCGCTTCTTGAAGGCCCCGAGTTTCAAGCCGCCATCGTCGAGAGCACGGAAATAGTTTCCCGCATCCGGATCGCGCGAGCAGGGGCAGTTCCGCGTCACGCCTTCGATCGGTTCGGTGATGACGTAGTGGTGCTCGCAGGGATACACCGGGATGTCGATGCCGTGCTGGAGCCCGAGCTGG
>JAIXVN010000254.1 GCA_027483005.1 Verrucomicrobiaceae bacterium | reverse complement strand
CCCTGAAATTTCCACCATGATCCGCCATCCTAACACCATTTCGAGTCATCCTGCCGTCATGAATCCAAAAAATACCAACATTTCCCATCATCCTGACGCCATGAATCCAGAAAATACCCACATTTCCCAACGCCCCAGACCATTGAGATCTCTTGCGATTCCGGGTTTCCGGCGCATGGCGTGAAATTGCTGTGGTGGATAGAGCCTGCCTCCTCTTCCTCCCCGCCTTGCTAGTAAGGGACAGACAAGATGCCGGACAAGATGCCGTTGCGCCCAGGATTGTGGCGCAGTCTCCGGCGAATGGCTCCGAAGGGGGAGCGGCAAGGAATCGGCCCGCCATGGGGAAGATCCCGGAGCCTGCCCACGTTTTCCCTTTCCCTCGGGAAGGCGGGAGGTCAGGCTGTGCGGCATCCTATTCCTATGAGTTCCGATTTTTCCCGCCCTGAATTGCCCGCCATGGGCATCGTATCCGGCCTGGCCGATGAGGACCGCGCGCTGTTGAGCAACTACGGCGAGTTCCTGCCGCTCCAGCCAGGGCAGTCGGTCATCGTCGAAGGTCACGAGCAGGACTCGCTGTTCTACGTGATCTCAGGCGTGCTGCACGTTCACACCGACACCTCCAACCGCCGGGTGCTGATTGGACGGATCGAGTCGGGAGAGGCCTTCGGAGAGGTGAACCTGTTCGATCCTGGTGTGGCCAGCGCATCGGTCACGGCGCAGGAATTCACCCAGATCTGGAAAACCACGCGAGCGGACATCGAGGCCTTTGTCACCTCCTATCCGGAAGCGGGGGCACGTCTGATGGCTGGCATCATCACGTTGATGAGCCGCCGCCTGCGGACCATGATCGGTCGGATCGCCGCGAAGGAGATGGAAGCGGACTTCCACGAATTCTGGCACTGAGTGGACACATGCCCTCCGCCACTCTCATCGATGCTGCGGGCAGCGCTCCGGGCTGGGTCTTCGGGGCGAAAATCCTGTTTGCGATGCTGATCGGGCATGCGCTGGCGGACTATCCACTGCAGGGGGCCTTCCTCGCGAGGGCCAAGGACCGTCACTCGGATTCCGGTGCGTTGTTCGGGGAGCAGAAGGCCCCGAAAGGCCTGTGGATCCACGCGCTGACGGCCCACTCGCTGGTGCATGCGGGAGTGGTCTGGCTGATCACCTCCTCCGTGCTTCTGGCGCTGGTGGAGCTGGCCCTGCATTGGCTCATCGACTTCGCCAAGTGCGAGGGCTGGACCGGTTTCCACATCGACCAGATGCTCCACGGCGTCTGCAAGATCGGCTACACGCTGGCGCTGGTTTACGCGGTGGTCTGAAAGGCCGATTGAGAACCCCTGCTCCACCGTGATGAGCGGCCGAATCTCCGCAGAGTCGCAGAGAAAAGATGAGGTCGCTGAACCTGCATGATAGGAATTCCTCATCAAGCTCGGCTCAACCTCAGTGCCTCTCAGTAAGGACCCGTCGATCCTGATCACAAGCCCGATGGTTCGATCAACCCCTCAGTCGGCCCGAACCTCTTCCGTTTCGAATTTCGTGCTTAGAGGTTGTCTTAAAAGTGGGTAATCCATTGAGAATTTAGAAAAGGAACCACAGATGAACGGGATGAACGCGGATGAAAGAGGGACTTCTTCTCGAAGAATGAACCCATTAATGCGTTTTCATTCGAGTTCTTGATCTGTGTCCATCCTGTTAATCCGTGGTTTAAACGACTCTTCTGAATTTTTAAGACAGCTTCTCAGAATTTAGTGCTTCGAATTTCGAGTTTCGAGTTTCGTGCTTTCTCCCCTCACTTGCTTTCCATGATGACCGTGCCGTCCCAATTCTGCGGGGGCGATGTGGCGTAGTCGCCGGACCATTTCCAGAGGCGCCTGGCCGCGCCATCGTCGGGGTCGAGTTCGTGATAGGCCTTGAAGGAGGCGGCCGCCGCTTGGAAATCACCCGCCATGAAGAGTTGGAGGGCGGCCTGGAACTGTTGGTCCAGGGATTCCCCACGCGAGGGAGCATGGAGCTCGACGGGTTCGACGCGGCCCTTGACGCGAACCCGTCCGACATTCCGCAGGCCCGCCTGCTGCTCGACCTTGTGGGCGACGGCATCGGAGACCAGGAGCTGGACGCCGAAGTACTTGGTGAGGCCCTCGATGCGCGAGGCGAGATTGACGGCATCGCCGATGACGCCGAACTCGATCTTGTCGACCGAGCCGATCTCCCCGGCCAGGACATCGCCGAGATGGAGACCGATGCCGATTTCGAAGGGATCCCGTCCTTCTGCGGCCCACTTCGCGTTCAACTCGGCCAGGCCAGTGATCATGTCCAGCGCCGCCCCGACGGCCTGGCGGGCGTGGTCGCGTTCGGTGCCATCCTCCAGCGCGCCCCAGTGGGCCATGACGGCATCGCCGATGAACTTGTCGAGGGTGCCGTGATGCTGGAACACGATGCTGACCATGCGGGTCAGATACTCGTTGAGCTGACTGACGAGTTCGGCGGGCTCGGTGTGCTCGGAGCGGCTGGTGAAACCGCGGACGTCGGAGAAAAGCACCACGACCCGACGGCGTCGGCCGCTGGCAACGCTCTTGTAGAGCTCCGGATTCCTCACAAGGAAGTCCGCGACGTCGCGCGACACAAAGCGGCGGAACTCGCGGTTGAGCCGGCCTTTTTCGAGACGCTCGGTGATGAGGTCGTAGCTGAGTGCGGCGATCCAACCGGTGATGAACGCAAAGAGCGAAACCACGATTGGAAGCTGCCGGGAAAACTGCGCCCCGAAAAGAACGGCGGCGAACAGGATCACGCCGACGAACACCAGCGCGCCGACGGCGGAGCGGAGCGGACGCTTCACCCACCACGACCAGAAGACTGCCCAGATGGAGGTGACGAGCGTGAGACAGATGGAAAGCAGTCCGATGCTGTCGGCCGGAGTGTAAAAGCTCCCCTCCAGCCCGCAGGCGAGGGCCTGCATGTGAAGCTGCGGACCGCTGATCAGGCCTCCCGGTGTGGCGTGCAGGTCATGGAAACGTGGAGCCGTGGGGCCGATGAGGACGACCTTGTCCTTGAAAAAACGACCTTCATCGTAGTTCTGCCGCCACTCCTTCGGAACGAAGATCGAGCGGACGCTGCGGGGCGCGTAAACTTCGGTGGCCCCTCCCTCCTTTCTCATCGAAAAGCGCAACTGGCGTTTCCCGTCGGGGACGGGTTTCCCCAAGGCCTCCAGAATCTCGCCGCTGAACGAGCGGACCGGGGATTCATCAGGACGGGGAAGCACGCCGTTCATCTCCCTCGGGGTCGTGCGGTACTTCACCGAGCGGATGATTCCATCCTGATCGGGGTTGAAATTGACAAACCCGCAGCGGGTGTCGTCCGGACCGGGCCCGAAGAACTCGGCCAAGGGTTCGCTGAGGGTCAGCTGGTCGCCGCCATCACCGACCGAACCCGCCGGAGCGAAAACAGAGACCAGCACGACCTTGTCGCGATGGCGGGCGATCGCATCGGCCAGGGCCTGATCGGCCTCGGGCGTGCTTGGCTCGGACACGATGAGATCGATGGCGATGACCTTCGCTCCCGCGTCCGCCAGACGATCAATCGCTGCCGCCCACACGCTGCGATCCCAGGGGAAGCGCTTCGACATCATTTCCAGCACCGGGTCCGACTTCACTTCGGAGGGATCGAGATCGCTGTCGGACATGCTGGCATCGTCGATGCCTAGCAGGACCAGATCCTTGCGCTCAGGAGGGCCTCCGGTGGTGCGGAGGATCGCGTCGGAGATCCACTGTTCCGCCTTGCTCACGAAGGTGGGCATCGGCGGCACGAATGACAGGCCCAGTGCCGCCACTCCGCCCAGAAACGCCACCGCAGCCTTTCTCAGGGCGGGTTTTCTGGAAATTGCGAGGAGGCTTGTCATGAGGCAGAACGATCTCTAGTCTCCGATGAGACTAACAGGAAAAGTTCCCATGAGAATGTCCGTTTTACTCCCATTGCTGCTCAGCCCATCGCTGGCGCTGGCCCAATCGCCCGCCGCCATCGACCGTTTCCTCGGCAGTTCGCGCCCGGACTATGACCCGGCCCAGCTTGAGGCGGACAGCACGGACGCAGGCAGAAGTTTCGCCCCGTTCTCACCGGCGGACTCGGATCTCGGCGTGCAGGAAGTGCTGGGCGAATACAAGGGCCTGCCGCCGGTGCGGGTGGAGGTTTCCTCGGATTTCTACTGGACCGAGAACGCCCCGTCCACCATCCCGGGCCTCAGCGAGGATTCCTGGTTGTGGGCTGGACGGATCGCCGCCTCGTGGCAGCCGAAGATCGCCGCCGGCTGGTTCGCCGATGTCGGCGTGGAGCAGCAGTGGCTGCGCTTTGATCAGGGCGACGCGACGGATTTTGAGAACTTCTCGGCCCATGTCGGAGCTCTAAAGGCGTTGCCCCAGTTGGATGACCTTCTCGTTTATGGCCGTCTCGAGTACCAGATGCTGACGACCGGTTCCTTCCTGGACAACGACTACGACGCCAGCCGCATCCGGCTTGGTGCGCAGAAGGTGCTCTTCAACTCCGCCCGCCATCAGATTTCCACGGGGGTCAGTGCCGCATTCGATCTCCAGGCGAACCCGGAAGATCTCAAGCGCGACGAGTACGCGCTGGACCTCAGTTACACCTACTTCATCACCGACACCTTGAGCGCCACCGCTTCCTGGCGCGGTGCCTTTTGGGATGGAGAAGGGAACAACGTGACCTCTCTGGCTCCATTCCGTATTGAAAAGGCCCAGACCTTCAACCAGGTCGTCGGAGTCGAGTTGGCTTGGAAGCCTTGCAAAAGCGCTCGGATCTCCACTTCGGCTTTCTTCAGCGATACCGACTCGAACAGCGTCCTGGCTGGCAGCGATGTCCAAGCCTGGACCGTGGGTCTCGGAGTGGGCGCCACCTTTGAATTCTAATCCCTCAACCTGAGTTCCCATGAAAACGGCAACCTCCACCGCCCTGCTTTCCCTCCTGCTTCTGGCCGGCGCCCACGGTGATCCGCTGAAGTCCGCCAAGATCACCCAAGCGGTGAACGAAGTGCAGCTTTTCCCCGACGGCTCCTCCGCACGCGCGGCCTCTGTCGGTGACACGGTCAGCGGCTCGACTTCCGTTCAGACCGGTCGCCGCTCGCGGGCCGAGCTGACCTTTTCCGACAACACGGTGACCCGGCTCGGCCAGAACTCCGTGTTCAGCTTCCGCTCCGGCGGACGGGATGTGGAGCTCAGCCAGGGCTCGATCCTGCTGCAGGTCCCGAAGTCCAATGGTGGAGCCACGATCCGCACCGCCACCGTGACGGCTGCGATCACCGGGACGACGGTGATGTTCGAATACAGCGCCGGAAAATGGATCAAGCTGATCACCCTCGAAGGCACCCAGAAGCTCTTCATCAACGGCAACAAGAACCCGGTCTTCGTGCCTGCGGGCCAGATGATCATCATGCATCCGAACGGCCAGCAGGTGCCGAATCCGGTGACCATCGACCTGGCCCGACTGCTCGCCACGTCGCTCCTCGGCGGAAACGGTCCCTTCGGCCCACTTTCACCCCAGGCCCAGGCCTTGATCCAGGAAGCGATCCGGAAGCAACAGGAGCAAAAGGAGAATGGCAATCTGATCCCGACCTTCGCGGTCATCACGGGACCGGGTGGCAGGACCGGCCAGAGCAACATCCTCGGGCGGACGATTCCCCAACCGTATCAGTCTGCGAAGCCCGAAAGGGAAGGGAACGGCGGGGGAACCTTATTTCCGCCCAATCCCCAATAAGCAGGGCATTCCGGATTTCCCAGATTACCGCTTCCCCATCGTCTCCGCTTCCGCTTTCCTGCCGCCAGCCCTTCATTTGACCCAACCTATGGAACTCGACATCATCGACGTCCACTTCGACCTCCGCGACATCAAACCCAAGGAGATCGAGGAAGCGCTCGAAGACCCATTTTCCGTCCGCTTTCTTCCCGATGTGGACCGAGCCGACGGCGAGGGTCGATTTTATGCCCTCGGGCGCACCGTTGGAGACCGCTACCTGTTCCTCTGCTTCCGGACCGATGGCAAGGCGACCCGCGTGATCTCCGCGCGCATCATGTCGGAGGGCGAACAGCGCTTCTACGACCGCAAGTACGCCGAACTCCGTTGAACCCCTTTCCTGCCCGATGAAACCAATCACCCGCTGGTCCGAGATTCCGGAATTTGCCGACGAACAAGCCGAAGCCGTTTTCTGGAACGAGCACGAACTGGATGCCCGTCTGATGTCGGCCTCGGTGCTGGAGTCCGACACCAAGGAATCCACCACGATCACGCTGCGCTTCGATCCCCGCATGCTTTCCCGCATCAAGCGCATCGCCCGTTCCCGTTTCCTCAACTACCAGTCGATGATGAAGCAATGGCTGGCCGAGCGACTTGAGGATGAAATGCGCAAGCAATAATCTGGCAGCGCGACTGCCCTCGCGTCCGGCCCCTTGGCTGGCGGCCTTCGCCATCTGGTTCGGGGTGCTCTGGTGGCTTTCCTCCGGCCACCGTGACATGCCTCTGGGCGAGGAGATCCGCTACATCGACAAGATCTATCATTTCGGCTACTACTTCGGAGGTGGCATTCTGTTGGGGAGTGGGCTGATCCGGTCCGCCGGAAAAGTTCCCAAACCCCTGCTCATGACCGTTGTGGCGAT
>JAIXVN010000421.1 GCA_027483005.1 Verrucomicrobiaceae bacterium | reverse complement strand
GGATCTCGAATGGCGGTCGCCACGCCGAACCTTGGAACGGCAGGCATTTTGGACGGCTCGGAATCGAGGAGGTCTGCTCGCATTTCAGCGATGGGCCGGACGTCGCCCGCGAGGACCGTCTGGCGGCGCAGGGCATCCCGACGGCGCGGAAATTCACCCCGGAGGAAAAGGTTTCCCTGCGAATCGTCCAGGGCGTCGCAGCCGTTCCGGCGGATTTCGGGGTCGTGACTTCCATCCGGCCCCACGGACCGGACGCCATCGAGATCATCGGCGAGTCCGAAAATGCGGTTTTTGCCACTGTAAATTGGGGGTTTATCTCGGGCATTTAGTCTGAAACGATGTCCTCCGCTTCGTCGTAGATGCCGCCCTCTTCATCGCCTTCCGGTGCCAGAAACCAGCAGTCTTCCTCTCCCTTAAAACTGAACACTTCAACCTGAAAACTTGATCATGAAACTCCATAACGCCATGTGGCCCGGCCTCGTCGGGAAAGAACCCGGCACCGACCACCCGCCGATCTCGCTCGAGCACATGCTCGACCTCACCGTTGCCGCCGAAGTCAACGGCCGGAAATATGACGGCGTTGACCTCTTCCTCTTCCACCCGCACACCGATCCGGATGCTTCCGAAGACACGATCAAGGCCATGGCCGATCAGATCGCGGCACGCGGCCTGAAGGTCGGCTCGCTGGTCGCTCCCGTCTGGCCCGGCACCGTAGGAGGCTCGGCCTTCGGCTCCGCTGATGATCGGAAAAACTTCGTCCTCGCCGTCGAGAAGGCCTGCCGCATCGCCGACATCCTCAAGGCCCACGGCGTCCGCGACTACGGCCTGATCCGCATCGACTCCGCCGGCGGTGTGCACGACTGGTCGGCCGATCCAGCCGGCAACACCAAGCTCATCGCCGAGACCTGGCGCGAGGCCGGGAAGGTCGCCGCCCAACACGGCGAGCGTCTCGCCGCCGAAGGCGAAATCTGCTGGGGCGGCATGCATTCCTGGAAGGCCATGCTCGACACCCTCGAAGCGACCGGCATGCCGGAAACCGTCGGCTTCCAGGCTGACCTCGCCCACACCTACCTCTACCTCATGGGCTACAACGCCCCCGAGGCCGCCCTCCTCCAGGAAGGCTACACCGACGAGGAGTTCTGGCCCGCCTACAAGACCCTCACCGACGCCCTTCGCCCCTGGACGATCGATTTCCACGTCGCCCAGAACGACGGCTCGGTCCACGGCACCGGCTCGCACGACAAGACCGGCCGCCATTGCCGCGCCGACGATCCGAACGGCAAGCTCGACATCGCCAAGTGCTCGGCCTTCTGGCTCAAGGACGCCGAAAGCCGCGGCATGAAGCACATCTGTTGGGACGGCTGCATGTTCCCGAACGACATCCTCGAGAAGCCGGAAACCTGGCAGACCATCCTCAAGGCCATGGTCTCCGTCGACGAGGCGCTCTGAGGCGAAATCCCTCACAACCCGCCGCCCACTCCTGGGCTGGCGGGTTGGATCCTTCCATCACTTGACTTGGAGTGCCCCCACGAGCCGGGGCCACTTCCCTCCTTCCACTCCACCCCACCAACTTCAGAACCCATCTGCCATGGCTGCTTCGACCTCCATTCTCCCGGACAAACTGCACGAATACCCGCAACACGACGTCATCGATGGAGGATCGGATTCGATTCTCCAGGACTGCCTCGATCAGAACGATGGCGTGCTTCAGCTTCTGCACCGCTACGCCGGTCGCACCTTCTGCACGCCGGGCAAACGCCTCCGTCTCGATGCGGCATCGTATTACCCGCACTACATGAACGGGACCGGCCTCGATGAAGTCTGGATGTGCTGCACCGTGCCCATCGTGACAGGCGTCATCGACACCCGCACCGGCAAGGCCCCCTTCCGTGAAGGAGAAGCCCACGTGCTCACCCCCGGCGGACAGGTCATCTCCCTTCAGGATCTGATCGAGACCAATCCGGAAGCCGTCATGGGAGAGAAGGTCACCGCTTTCGCGAAATCCCTGTTTGGCAGAGCCACCTGGCCGATCGTTTCCAAGAAATTCGACAATCTGAACCCGATTCCGCATCACCTTCATTGGGCGAAATGGGAGGTCTATGATATCAACTCCTACGACAACCCCGGAGTCAATCCGTCGCACTATCACACCACGGCCATGGGCCTCTATCCCTTCGTGACCAAGGACGAGTTCCTTGCCTGCATGAAGCGTTGGGGACAGGGCGAGTACAATGGCGTGCGCCATCTTTCGCCGCACACCATGATGCACATCGACAACGGCTTCGTGATGCCGAACGGCGTGCTGCACTCGCCGACCGACCTTTGCACGCACGAGCTGCACGTGACGATGGACGAGCATTTCCTCGCCGAGGACCGGACGCTTGACGGCCGCATCGGAGCCGCCGATGCCTTCTATGCCTGCCGCGAAGAAGACTATCCGAAGGACAAACACGAAGACTGGGAGTTCCTCGTGGAAACCTTCGACTTCGCCGCCAACCAGGATCCGGACTTCGTGAAGAAGAATTCGCGCCCGGCCATCACTGCCGAGGAATTCTCCGGCGAAGGTGTTGAGGCGAAGTGGATCATCTACGGTGATTTCCTCGGAGACCAGAAGGCCTCCATTCTCCGCCTCATCCTCGCGCCCGGAGCCAAGACCAGGTTCAGCCCGGAGAGCCCCGCGCTGTTCCACACCAACCGTGGCCATGGCCGGGTTGGAAAACTGGAAGTGACCTATCACCAGGATATGAAGCTCGGCGAAGTCTATCCCGAGATCGGTTTCATCACCCAGGCCGCGCTCAACCGCGGCGGCGTGGAAATCGAGAACCTCGGAACCGAGCCGCTCGTCCTGACCTTCGACTTCCCGCAGGACGCGCACTCCAAAACGCCGGGCGCCGCATGCGTTCGTTTGGAGTC
>JAIXVN010000297.1 GCA_027483005.1 Verrucomicrobiaceae bacterium | reverse complement strand
GGGTTTGTCCTTCCCGGGCAACAGGTTGGCCGGTCGCCTTGGGGGCCGAACCGCCCGCCGACGGCTGGGCCCCTTCGCCAGTGCCTTCGGCGATGGCCGGGGAAGGGACTGCCGGAGCCCCACCGGCCTGAGCCGCATCCGCGACACTGGCCAGTTCGTCTCCGATCTGCTCGTTCGACTGAAGCGCCAGCTCGCCCGCCGTGGGCTCGGCGGAAAGCAGTTTCACCACCTCCTGATGTCCCGCCGCCGAGGCGAGGTCCGAGGCGGTGCGACCCTCCGGATCCGTGGTGAAACGGTTCGATCCGATGTCGATGAGCAGCTTCGAGGAATCGAGGTGGCCATTTTCCGCAGCCACCATCAGGGCGGTACGGCCATCGTCCATCCGGGCGTAGATGGAGGCTCCGTATTTCGTCAGCTCATCGATCACCTTGGTCTGCCCGAGAAGCGCGGCGGCCAGCAGGGCTCCGTCGAGATCCTCGCGGTCATGCACCGCAAGGTCTCCGATGGCCTCGGCCCGACCTTCCTTCACCGCCAGCATCAGGGGCTTGTAGCCCTCGGTGTCCTTCGAAAGAGGATTGGCTCCCTGCTTCAGAAGCCAGCGCATCATGGCCAGCTGCCCGGTGCGGATCGACTCCATCAAGGGAGTTCTGCCCCCTGCGCCGGGGTCGTCGAGTCCGACCTTGTGATCGAGCAGAAACTTTCCGGACTTCATCGCTCCAGCAGTGGCGGCGATGTGGAGGGCTCCATTTCCCTCTGGAGTCCGCGATCCGATCTGGAAGCCGCCTTTCAGGAACATTTCCAGAACGGGAGGATTGTCGTCCGCCACGGCGCGAAACCAGTCGGTGGCGGTCAACTGATAGCCAGCGTCGGCCAGGTTGTCGCTCGAGGCCTTCTTTTGGTCCCCACAACCGGCAAGAGCGAGCGCTCCGAGCAAGGGGATGAGATGACGAACTCCGAACCAAAAACCCTTCATGGGTGGGAGAGTAGTAAACTTCACTTAACAATTCAACCCGGAACCGTCGGCCGTTGAAATCGAGACGATCTGGCAGCCATCGGCATCGAAGCGAAAGCGGACCTCGCAGCCGCAGAGCCTGGCGCCGAACTGCTTTTCCGTGCGCTCCGACTGCACGGCGGGCCGGGGGTCCTGGGCGAGGCATTCCTGAATCAGGGCCCTTGCACGGGCGGGCAGCGAATCAAACTCCTGCCTGGCCTCATCCGCCACCCGGACCGGGACGCTGGGAGGGGCGGTCTCCGCAAAGCCGGCGTGGGCCTCGGGAAGTGCGTCGGTGAAGGGCAGGTAGGGCTTGATGTCGTAAACCGGCGTGCCGTTGATCAGATCGAGCCGCCCGAGTTTCAGGCGCGGGCCGTCCGGGTGCATCTCGATCCCCTCCAGCGCGACCAGCGAGAGGCCGAGTCCGTTCGGGCGGAAAGTCGAGCGCGTGGCGAAGACTCCAACCCGTTTGTTGCCGCCGAGACGAGGCGGCCGGACCGTGGGGGTCCAGCCCTTGTCGGCCGTGGCGTGAAAGCCGAAGATCAGCCAGAGGTGCGAAAAATCCGCCAGCTCCCGGACCATGGCGGGATCCCGGAAGCCCTCGTGAAACGTCAGCTCCCCCCACGAACTGGCGCAGAGCGAGGGTTGGCGCGGCACCGCGAACTTGTCACCGAAACAAGTCCTGACGGTGCCGATCGGAACAATTTCCACGCCGTGGGAAACTCAGTGGGTTTTGAAATGAACACTGCCCCGGACGCGGCCACTTTCGCGACGGACGTGGGCGGAGATCGAATCGAGGTCGCCCAGCGCGAGGATGGCCTGCTCGATGTCACTTTTCTTCTCCTTGAACTGCGCGAGCTTGTCCTCCTGATCGGCGAAGACCGCCGGGGCGTTCTCATCCACAAGCTTCAGCCACTCGCTGCCGAATCTGCGGAGCGGATCCAGTTTCACGTTGAGGTAGAATCCGGTGCGGTTCGATGGTTCCTTGCCCGCAGCATCGGCCAGCTCGAGAGCCTGGATCTTGGAGGTGGAGGCGATGAACCACTTGTCGCCCACGGTGACCGAGGGGACAAAGTCGTCGTTGAAGAAGGGCATCGAGATGAACCAGGTGGTGAAGCCGTTCTTTTCGGAACTCATCGGCTTCTGCATCGGGATCTCCTGGCCGGCCATCCCGCTGACGGTCTTCAGGATCCGGGTGGACGCCTCGTTCATCTTGTCCCACGAAGTCGAAAGCTTGCTGCGGTCCGTCACCGGGCTGATCCAGGAGGCGCGGATGAACTTGCCCTTATCCACGAGAGCCGGAGGAATGCCGGGGATGGCGGGCACCGTTCCCTTGAGGTCCACCACGAGTGCGGACTCCTGTCCGAGTCCGGCGGAGAAATCCCCGCGCAGGGCATCGAGCAGCATCAGGGCGTCGCCACGGAACTTGGTGTCGAACATCTTCAGCCCGTCCTTGAACTGGTCCATCTCCTCCCCGGCAATCGGCGACTCGGCGACTTTCTTGGTCACCGCGTAGGCGGTCTCGACGAGTGACTCCATGTAGGACTTGAGCTTGGCATCATAGGTCGCATCGGGGGTGAAGTTGGCGAAGAGCACCACGTCGTCCGGCTTGCCGAGGCCGGCGAGGGTGGATGGGGATTTCCAATCGAGCGATCCCATGTCGGAGCCGCCAAAGGATTCGATCTTCAAGCCCTGCTCGAAGAAAGCAACCATGCCGTAGGTTTCCGAAGTGGCCAGCTTTGAGAGAGCCTGCTCGCGCTCGCCGACGAGCTGGAGCAGCGACTCGATGTCGCGGGTGTCGCCGAGCGCATCATTTCCAGCGAGGCCGTCGCGCAGGCCGGAGGCGAAATCGCCGATCCCTCCCGCAGCGGAGTTCAGGGTGTCCATCATGGTGTCCGAGCCGTAAACCAGCGCGGCCAGTTCCTTGGAGCCATAGGCATCGGCGAACGAGAGGGCGTCGGTCGCGGCAAGCGAGTCCTTGGCATCCGCCACCAGTTGGAAGTCCTCAGGCGTGGTGCCGATGAAAAGGATCACGTAATCCCCGAGCGTGCCGCTGACGACGACGAGGTCCTTCTTGGCAAGGGCGGCAAGCAGTTGGTCAGCGGTTTCCGCACCGAGCTGCTCGTCCATTTCCTCACGATTCTCGCCGATCGACTTCGAGATCACCTTTCCGAGCAGGCGGTAGCCCGAGAACTTGGCACCGGCCCGCTCGAAATCGACGGGCTCGACCATGTCTTCGGCTCCGCCGAGGTACTCGACGGTGGAGGCGACCTGCTGGGCGACCTGCTCACGGCTTTCAGGCAAGGTCTTGAAGCCCACGTAAACCGGCGGCATCTGCATCTTTTCAAGCAGGCCCATGCCCGATTGCGGATCCTTGGCGACTTCGATGAACGACCGCGATTGCACGTCAGAAACCCGCTCCTCCATTTCATCCGTCTTCTTGGATTCGACCGCCGCCAGCAAGGCCTTGGTCAGCAACTTGATCTGGAAATAGTTGGCACGATGGCTGACGGTCAGGAGGTTGCCGGTCTGGGCACTGGTTCCCTTGCCGGTGGCCAGGAACACCTCCTGGCCCAGGATCGAGCTCATGCCAGAGGCTTCTTCCGGCGCTTCGGCCGCGTCCTTGGCGGGTCCATCGGCGGGTTTCTCACCAGCGGGTTTCTCCTCCCCGATTGGCTCGCCGACTTCAGCGCCCTCCGCTTCGGCGATGCCGCTGACACCCTCGATCAGCTCCCAGACCTTGGTGCCCTTGAAGCGTTTGGACATGCCATTGCCATTGTAAACGGAGAGAAAGCTTTCGGTATCCTTGGGCAGGTGCTTGACGATGCCGAACTTCGCCGCCCGCTCCTCCAGGCTCAGCGCCGGAACGACCGGAGCCACAGGCTCTGCGGCAGGAGCCGGGATGACAGGAGATTTGACGGGCTCGGCTGCAGGAGTCGAAGCGGACTCCGTGCTTGCCGGTGGCTTCTTCTCACAGGAACCGGAGATCAGGGTGATGGCCGGAATGACGAACCATAGGGGACGGAGCTTCATGGATGCTCCGTGGTAGCAGCGCCCCTGCCATTCCGGCAAGAACAATGGAAACCCGAGAAACTGGCCCGGAGGTCCGCATTTCCCGAGAATCCTCATTTCCAGCCACCACGAACCCGCTAGACTGTCGGCCTCATGGCAAAGGGATACGATACCCACCAGGCGCGCAGCGCCGCTCTCCAGTCGCTCGGCAAGGATCTCGCCAGACGGGCGAAATCGAAATGCGAACTCACCGGAGTCTCGGGAGTCCCCCTCCGTGCCTATGAGATTCCGCCGGTCCAGGCCGAACCCGAACTTGATCGCACCCTCCTCCTTTCCGAGGTCTGCCATGCCGCGCTGGAACGCCCCAAGTCCCTCTCCGGCCAGGAATGGCGCTGCCTGGCGGAAACCGTCTGGGCGGAACTCCCGGCCATTCAGGTGGTCTCGTGGCGGATGTTGGGCGTGCTGGCCCTCAAAGAGGACTGGGCCCGCGAGGTGCTCGACGGCGTTTTTCTCGATCCGGAAGTCCAGGCCTGGGCCGATTCCGCGCCACTGCTTCCCTGATCCCGAAACTTTCCCGCACTTGCCGGGTTCAACTCCGGAGATCATGACACGTGCCGGAATCGCCACCCGACCCCAGATGGCCATGGCCGAAGCGGACCCCACCCCTGTGCCCCACGAGGACTCCCTCGATGCGGTGCTGATGGCGCGTGCCGGAAAGGGCGATCATCAGGCATTCCGGGAGCTGGTCGAACGCCACCAGAACGCCGTGATCGGCCTGGTGGCGAAAATGCTCGGCGATCCGACCGAGGCCGAGGACATCGCCCAGCAGGTCTTCATCCGACTCTGGAAGCACGCGAAAAACTACCGGCCCGAGGCCAAGTTCACCACCTATCTCTTCACCATCGCGCGCAACCTCGTCTTCAACGAAAGCCGCCGCCGCAGCCGCAAGAAGGAGGTCTCCGTGGAGGAGCGCGAGGACTCCGCCAATCTCCACGTCGCCGCCGCCAGCGAACACGAACCCGACACCGCCCTGCTCCAGGGTGAGCTGCAAGCGGCAGTGGATCAAGCCATCGCCTCGCTCCCCGAGGCCCA
The DNA here is from genome assembly GCA_027483005.1 of Verrucomicrobiaceae bacterium. GTDB lineage: Bacteria > Verrucomicrobiota > Verrucomicrobiia > Verrucomicrobiales > Akkermansiaceae > Luteolibacter. Next base: position 1,131 of record JAIXVN010000297.1, on the reverse strand, counting down.
GCGGGTGGCCGTGGTGCTGCGCCGCTACGAGCAGATGCCCTACGAGGAAATCGCCGTGGTCCTCAATCTCTCCGTCCCAGCCATCAAGAGCCTGCTGTTCCGCGCACGCACGTCGCTGAGGGAGGCACTGAGCGGGTATCTTCAAGAGTGAGTGGAGGCGTCGCTCTCGTGAACGCCAACTTGTTGCCTCCTGGTTGCTCAATCAACGGGAAGGCTTTTTTCATTCGTAATCGCTGAGAAGGAAAGCACGGCGTGGAAGATAATGACGAGCGGTCAGATCACCCGACTGCACGGAAAAACTTGGATACCATCACCTTTTGTATGGCAGAAGCTTGTCGCAAAAGGCGAGTAGTTCTTTAGCTTGCTTCGAATCTGCGTTGAATCCATACCATGTCGAGATTCCAGGGTATGGAGTCACGTAGAAATTGCTGCACGACCAGCAAATCGACGTCTCCCGGGTGAGCTTACCTCTGCGAAAAAGCCGGAACCCGTAAACAGGTCCGTGACACATGGATTGTCGTCCCCATGAAACTTCCTGATACTCCCAGACGTCCAGAAAGCCTTTAAGCTCCTTTCCGGTGAGTGCAACCGAACCATAAGTTGGCTCCTCAGTTCCATACGGACGGATAGGAAAACTGCCATCCGACTTGCCCTCACCCATGATCAGATAAACTCGAACTTCGTAGATCCCTTCTGTATCGGCAAACAGATCATATGCTTCGCGATGAGTCCGCCCAGCGGTGACATCCTTGAATCCGTCAAACAAAGCGAGATAAACAATCGTGATGATCGTGAATGCCACTGAGGCCCCGAGAAGAAATTTGATTAGCTTTCGTCGCATTTCGATTATTCCAGTTATCAGCTTAACAGCATTGCCGCACGAAAAGCCATTTTCGTCGCGACTCGCCAAACAGTCGGTAAAAAGCGGGCAAAGGCAATACAGAACGTCCGAAGATGGATTTCCTCAGTCATTAGCAAAGTCTGGGGCCATGATGACGGGAATCCAAGTCGATTGTGGGCGGGTGTGCATCCAATGGAGTTGCGACATTCCTGTCGCAACAAGAACCGGAGTTTGTCGCGACAGGAATGTCGCGACTCCGGAACGCGAATTCAGTCCTCCGTGATGAAGGC
>JAIXVN010000222.1 GCA_027483005.1 Verrucomicrobiaceae bacterium | reverse complement strand
TGTCCCGCCACGCGGATTTCCAATTCGCTGAGAACAAAGTTGCCATGGGGTGTTCTGCCGGGGCCTTTGCCTGGAAGGGAGTCATCTGTTAGAGCCTCGATGCGAAGCTGGGTGAACCTCCCCTTGAGTCCGGGGAACTGCAGGGTGGCGGTGCTCGTGGGCGGTCCTGGTGCGATGAAGAGAACCGAGCTGTCGTCGAGGGCTCGGGTGGCTTCGGCGGGTTCAGTGGTCACCGTAGAGGCGGGAGTGGACCAGGCAATGGATGATTCCTGGACCGGCCACCTGAGCGGCAGCGCGGCCACCAGTTCGTCTGCCTTGGCGATCCGTGCCGCGGCCTCGCGCTCCTGATCCGGACTGGGCAGCTCTAGGGTCGGCTCGTCCGCATTGTCGAGGAACGCCATCATCGAATAATACTCTCGATGCGGGATCGGATCGTATTTGTGGGTGTGGCACTGGCAGCATTGAAGCGTCAGCCCCAGCCAGGTGGCGCCGGTCGTGGCCACGCGGTCCACCATCGCCTTGAAACGGAATTCCAAGGGATCGATTCCGCCCTCCTCATTGAGCATGGTGTTGCGATGAAACCCGGTGGCGATCCGTTGATCCGCGGTGGCCCCAGGGAGCAGGTCGCCAGCGATCTGTTCGATGGTGAATCGATCGAAGGGCATGTCGTCGTTGAGCGCCTTGATCACCCAGTCCCGATAGGGCCAGATGGTACGCGGGTTGTCCTTCTCGTATCCGTTGGTGTCGGCATAGCGGGCGAGATCGAGCCATTTTCGTGCCCAGCGCTCGCCGTACTGTGGAGAGGCGAGCAAGCGGTCCACGGCCTTTTCATAGGCATCAGGTGAGCTGTCGGCCAGATAGGCGGCCAGGTCTTCCGGCGTCGGGGGCAGGCCGATGAGATCGAAACTGGCGCGACGGTAGAGCGTCGCCTTGTCGGCTTCCGCGGAGGGCTTCAGACCGCTTTCCTCAAGAGTGGACCGCACGAAGGCATCGATCGGATTGGACGCTTCCGACCTGGGAACAGCAGGGGAGACGGGAGCTTGGAATGCCCAGTGCTTTTCGTATTTCGCACCGGACGCGATCCACTTCTCCAACACGACGATTTGCTCCGGGGTGAGCCTTTTTTTCGTGGAGGGTGGTGGCATCTGCTCATCCGGATCATCGGTGTGGAGGCGCTTGATCATTTCACTCGATGCAGGCTTTCCCGGAACGATGGCGGCCTCGCCGGATTTTCCGCCTTTCAGAGCACCCTCGAATTCGCTGAGCAGGAGCTTGCCCTTGCGCCCCTTGTCGTCCGGACCGTGGCACGTGTAGCACGCGTCCGAGAGGATCGGGCGCACGTCGCGACTGAACGAGGGCTCTTCCGCCCGGGCGGAGATCAGCAGGCAGGGAATGAATGGCCAAATGCGATGGATGGCAGGTGCTGGCATTGAGGCGGACTGTTACGCAGCGGGTGAAAATGAAATTGCTTGAAAAAGCATTGATGCCCCGTCCAGTGATGCGGTCCGCCGCATTTGGGTTTGCTGCCGGTCAAGGACCTTGCCAGACGGACTCACGTTCTCCCATGGATATGACCACCCTTCGAGGCCAAGCTCGTTCTGGCGAGACACTGGGAAAAGGTGAAAATGGCAGGTCATCAAGCGCAATTTTTCCAGACTGCAAACATGATGATGTGTTAGCGATCCCAACTTGTCATGTGACGTATTTGCGTCACATGACAAACGTCAGGAAATCCTTCTCATTCCTTCCTTGGACGCCGACATCATGAATGCAACCTTCAGTTTACGGGAGATGACGGCTGCTGACGGTTCTAATCCATCGGTGTCATTGATAAAATCCAGCGGTTCTCATCAGAATCGGGCCTGACAGGCTTACTGCCCACCACACGCTCAACGAGAACGAATTGCATGAACTGGAAAATGCTGGTGGTCGCACTGACAATTGCGGCAGAAACGAGCCAGGCGAATCCGTTTTTCGCGATGGACACGGCAGTGCGGGATCTGAACGAACTCGATACCGTCAAGTCCCTTGGCTACGACGGCATCGGCTGGAAAACCGGCTCAGCGGAAGAGGTGACCGCCTCCGTCGCGCAGGTGCGGCAGCACGGGTTGAAACTGTTTGCGGTTTACAGTGATCCATACGCTGTGCTGACCGCGACAGGCCTGGTGCTCGATCCCCGGCTCGAACTGGCGATGAAAGCGCTCGAAAGCACTGACGCCATGATCTGGCTGCCGATCAACAGCGAGGTTTTCAAAGCCAGCTCGCCGGAGGGTGACGCCATCGCGGTGCCGGCATTGCAAAGGCTTGCCGACACGGCGGCCACGCACGGATTGCGGGTGGCGATCTATCCGCACAAAGGTTGCTGGACCGAGCGCGTCCAAGATGCCGTGAGGGTCGCCAAGGCCGTGAATCGGAAAAATCTGGGAGTCACGTTCAATCTCTGCCACTGCCTGATGGTCGGCGATGAGGCGAAGATCCCCGAACTGCTGGCAGAGGCGAAGCCGTATCTCTTCCTCGTCACCCTCAACGGGGCCGACAGTGGCAAACCCAACAGCGATTGGGGCCAATTGATTCGGCCCCTCGACGAAGGCACTTATGACACGGGCCGGTTGCTGCGGACTCTGGAAAAATTGCATTACTCCGGCCCGATCGGTCTGCAGGGTTACGGCGTGAAATTGCTGCCGAAGGACAACCTTACCCGTTCCATGTCCGCATGGCGCCGCCTCAATCCGTCCTCTGGATCAAACAATGGTGGAAATCCACCATCACAGGAAAACCCATGATACGGGTTCCGATTTCAGCTCACCCGATATTGTCGGTCCCGCTTCTTACAAAGTCCGTAGCGGCTGAATCTCCGCTTCCGCCAATCTAATTAATAATCGCTAACGAACTGAAGCCGCCCATACGAATGACGCCCTACGCCATCCTCATCCTACCCATATTCCTGATAGCCGCCGCCAAGGGCCAGACCGTTACCGGACCGGAGATCGTTGAAAAGCACGCGATCACCCTGAATGCTCCGTTTGGCGAGCCGACCCAGTTCATGCCTCGCGGTCCGTTGTTGGGCAACGGGGACGTCGGCGTAATGCAATCCGGCCCGGCGGAACAACTGATCTATTACATTGGCAAGAATGATTTCTGGAGCATCAAGTACCAGTCGCCAATCGCGGTCGGCCAACTCCGTATCCTGACGCCCGCGCTGCAAGAGGCGAAATTCCAAACTGTCTCCGACATGCGCTTGGCGGAAATCCGCGGCGATTACACCAATGGGGACGCTGCCATGACCTCCCGCGCCTGGGTGGATGCGAATCAAAATTTGTCATGTGTCGAGCTTTCCAACAAAGGCAGCAAACCGCTCGCCATCACGCTGAAAAATTTCATGG
>JAIXVN010000146.1 GCA_027483005.1 Verrucomicrobiaceae bacterium | reverse complement strand
CGGCCTGTCAGCAATCTTTCCGTGAATGCCAGCTTTTTCTGGGGAGCTTATCCCTTGAACGAAATGGCACCATTCATGGCGAAGCTCAAGGAAAGCGGTGTCAACAAAGCGGTTCTGCACGTTGCGAACAGGAACGATTTTGTCGGCGGATGGAAAAGATGGCCCGAGGGGATGACTCCCGTAAGCAGCACCACCGAGGAGTTCAGGAATGTCGCCAGCGTTGCTAGAGGATTGGGTTATGGATTTTCTCCGGTGGATGAGTTCACGCCCTTCGCGGATCGAGGCCAGGATTACGATGCGAGCCTGCGGGCCGTGAGGCGCGACGGCAGTTTTTTTTCTTTTGAGAAGGAAAAGACCTTTTTTCTCTGTGATAGCCAGAAACTCAGGTTTGCTCAAAGGGATCTGCCGCACGTAAAAGAGGTGATCGGGGAATGTCCATACCTATTGGATTGTGAAGGATGCTCGATGTATGATTGTTTTGATCCGCGACATCCTCTGACTTCACGTCAGCAGATCCTAGCAAGGCGCGAGTTCTTAATGTATGTAAGAGACACCATGGGATCAGTAGTTTCGGAAGGTTCTCCCATTGATTGGTTGGCCGATATCATCGATGTGGGGCATGGTCACAGCATTGGTTTCGAAACTTGGAAATCAAAACCCGGGGACTTCATCCCTCTTTGGTCGCTGGTTTACGGCGGATCCGTCATTGATCTGTTCAATAACCCTGGAGCTAAGGACGGCATGCTTTATGCGTCCCTCTACGGTTTGAATGCAAGATTTAATGATTACCAGATGGGCGAAACACAACTGGAATGGCATAATAGGGTAAGCAATGCGTGGCCTGACAGGAATTTTTTCGAACTTGTGAGCCATGAATTCATCACTCCATCTGTCCAAAGATCAAAGTTTGAGGAGGACGGAAAAGTTGTGGAAGTGATCGCGAATTTCGGGGATATCGAGTACCTGTTTGGAAGCATCAAGATTCCGCCGAAGGACTTCAAGGTTTTCACCAAATGAGAACCCAAGGATTCGTCGTTGATTGTGTTGCCAGAGGCAAGGCGTTTGATCGCGATTGAGACCGGGGTTGGTAGTCGTTGGGGCTGACCGTAAGAACATCCAACTTCGAAGATTGAAGGGCAGGGGGGACTTCCTGTTCAGGCGCCGATTTTGTCTGAAAGCCGAAAGTAGAATCCCTACAAATGCCTGGCATCGCTCACAAAAGCGGAGCGCCCGGATTCCTCTCAGACTTGCCCTGGAGGACTTTCCGGCCAAGAGGTCAGGGGAAAGCGTGCAGGTCGGCCTGAAGGATTCGGTATCGCCTAAAAGTGTTCTATTGAACATTCATCTGCGGTGTGCTTCCGTGCCCGGGTGACGGGAACGATCGACGAACTGCGGCGGCAACTGAGGGAACGGTTTCCTCAGGCGCAGGTGGCTTGGCAGGAGCCGGTGGAGGAACCGGTGGCGTCGGCGTCGCCGTTTTCGGGGGAGACCTTCCCGCCGGGGGCGATCTCGGAGGTGATCCCGTCCGACCAGGAGTCGGGGCTGGGCCTGCTGTTGGCGGGATTGATGGGAGAGCCGGAAGAGTTTTCGCCCTTGCCCTCGTTCATCCTGATCGATGGGGGCGATGGCTTCGACCCCTCGTCGCTGAGCGAAACGGCCTGCTCGCGACTGCTGTGGGTGCGTTGCAGCTCGGCCATGGAGATGCTGAAGGCCGGTGACCTGCTGGTGCGGGATGGAAATGTCCCCTTTGTCCTGCTCGATGCCTCGGGGCTGGCGGCGCGGGATTTACGGGCGCTCCCGGCCTCGGCCTGGTGGCGCTTGAAGCAAACGGCGGAGCGGACCGGCTGCCGGATCGTGGTGCTGTCGGCTTTTCCTCTGGTGCCCTGTGCGAACCTGCGGTTGTCGGTGTCCGCCGGGTTGACGCTGGAAGATTTCGACCTGCCGCGATCTGAACTCCTTTCCCGTTTGCGGGCGGTGCCGGAGCGGATTCGTCGTGTGACCTGAGTCCATGTTCGCCGCCCTCCATTTGCCGGATCTGCCGGTCGTCGCGGCTCTGCGGGCTTCTCCCTCGGAGCGTGGGCGACCGTGCGGGGTGGTGGCCTCGCTGGGACAGCTCGATGAAGGCAAGGTCCAGGTGCCGCTGATCGCAGTGAGCGCGGAGGCTCGCTCGGTGGGGATTTCCTCGGGCTGGCCGCTGAGCCGGGCGCTGGTGCGTTGCCCGGATTTCCGAGTGCTGGCGCGGGAGCCGGATCGGGAAAGGCACTTGCTCGCTGAGCTGATCGAGCTGGCCGAATCGCTGACACCGGATCTGGAAATCACCTCGCCAGACACCCTGCTGCTGGATCTTTCACGGACCTCATCGCGACGCCTGGAGGCCCTGCAGGATTTCATGCTCGTGGAGGCCGTGGTGGTGCATGCGCGGGCCATGACTCCGGATCTCGCCCATCTGGCGGTGAGGCATGAGCCGACGCGCGGAACGATGCTGACGCCGGCGGCTTTGGCGGGACTGCCGCTCGGGGTGCTGGGCACGCTGGCGGGAAGCGAGTCGCTGCTTTCCATGCTCGGGCTGTGGGGGCTGCGGACCCTGGGCGATTACCTGAAGATCCCGCGACAGGATCTAACAGAACGGCTCGGGCCGATGGCCGGGCACTGGCATGACCTGCTGCATGGAAAGGTGCTGCGCCTGCTGCGTCTGCATCGACCACCGGAATCGTTGGGGCAGTCCTATGATTTCGAGGACCCGGTGCAGGATCTGGAGTCGGTGGTGTTCATCCTGAAACGCCTGCTTCACGGGCTTTCGTCGCGGTTGGCGGCTCGTCATGTCGCGGCCTCGAATCTCGAGATCTCGCTGCGGCTGGAACGTGGGAAAAGGCTCACGAAAACCGTGCGATTGCCCGATCCATTGGTCGCGCCCGAAGCCATGCTTCACCCGCTGCAAACCTTGCTGGAATCGCTGCAAGCTGGAGCTCCGATCGTCGGGCTCGATCTTGATGCGGAAACCACGCTGCCGAGTTCCGCGCAGCGCGAGTGGTTCGGACGGCAGTTGCCGCAGCCGGAGCGCTGGGCGGGAACCTTGGCGCAGTTGGAGGCCTTGTTAGGTCCTGGAAAAGTCGGCATCCCGGTCCCGCCAGCCAATCATCAGCCGGATGCCTTCACGCTGCGGGCTCCGGGTTCATCGGGCGTTTCCTCGGTCCATCATCCCTCCTGCCCGGTGCCGCTGCATCGCTTCCGTCCGCCGCAGCCGGTGTCGGTGGCCTTCGAGTCAAGGCAGGATCAACCGCTGCCGCTGGCGATCCTGAACGGCGAGTATCGTGGCGAAATCACCCGTGCCCGCGGCCCCTTTCCCCAATCCGGTCAATGGTGGGAGCCGACGACCCGCTGGCAGCGTCTGGAGTGGGACATCCAGCTCATGAACCATCAGCTCCTGCGGCTGGTCTTCGTGCCCCCGGAGCACTGGCAGCTCGATGGGAGGTATGCATGAAACGACGGGCCTCGTTTTCCGAACTGCATGCGCGATCGGCCTTCTCATTTCTCCACGGCTCCAGCCAACCGGAGGACCTGGTGCGCCGCGCGGCGGAACTCGGCCATGACTCGATCGCGATCACCGATCACGGCGGCTTCTACGGTTCGGCACGGGCCCATCATGCCGCGAAGGAATGCGGGATCCGGGCCATCGTGGGGACGACGCTCGATCTAACAGATGGCTCGAAGCTGCCGGTGCTGTGCGCTACCCGCAGCGGCTACCAGGCGCTGTGCCGCCAGTTGACGGACTTTCATCTCGACGGCAAGGGCATGGGAAACTGCATCACCTCGCCGGGGTGGATCGCCCTAACAGGTGACCGCGAGGGCCCGCTGTGTCGCCCTTTGCTCAAGGATGACAAGGCGGGTGCCTTGCGGGCGGCGGAGCAACTGATCGCCTTGTTCGGTCGGGAAAACGTCTACGTCGAACTCCATCGCCACGGCCTGCGCGATGATGGGCGTTTGATCCGCCACCTGATCGACCTCGCCCTGCACCTGCGGCTGCCGTATTTCGCGAGCAATGCCCCGCTCTTCGCCACCAAGGCGGACCGACCGCTGGCCGATGCCTTCACCTGCCTGCGACATCATGTGCCGCTCGAT
>JAIXVN010000024.1 GCA_027483005.1 Verrucomicrobiaceae bacterium | reverse complement strand
CGGATCCTTTGCCAACGCGCTGCGTGGAGACTACGAGGAGGCCCTGCGGGTGCTGTTCCAGGACTATGCTGGCTGCCTGAAGGAGATCCGCCGCCATGTTGCCAATGAGAGGCTCGCCCTGGAACCTCGCCTGCAGCGCTGGAACGAGCTGTTCCTCGCCCTCAAGGCCATCGAGCAGGAGTTATGAAAAAGCCGCGACCCGGGGATCCGGATCGCGGCTGGAAATGATCAAGGCAGATGGGAATCAGTTCCCGGCTGGAGGAGCCGGAGGAGCCTCGGGGCCGCCTTTTCCACCCTTGCCGCCCTTGCCGCCGGGAGGCTTGCCGCCACGGCCACCAGGACCACCAGGGCCGAATCCACCAGCTTCACGGGCAGCCTTGCGCTCTTCCTCGCTGAGCTTGCCGTCCTTGTCGGTGTCAAACTTCTCAAGGATCTCCTTTTCGCGGGCGGAACGCATGGCGGCACGCTCTTCCTCGCTGAGCTTGCCGTCCTTGTCGGTGTCGAACTTCTCAAGCATCTTCTTTTCGCGGGCCTCGCGCATGGCGGCGCGCTCGTCCTCGCTCAGCTTGCCGTCACCATCCTTGTCGAATTCCTTGAGGACTTCGGCTGGGATCGGGCGCTTTGGCGGTGGACCTTTCGGTGCTTCTTCTGCCTTGGCAAGGACACCGGCACCCATCAGGGAAGCCAGCACGAACAGGGTGGTTTTCGATTTCATCGTGTTGATCGGTTCGGGTTGAGAGGGCTTCGGAGCAGCCTCGTCTGCCCATTACAACCCTTGGCCCCGGAAAAGGTTGCGAAGTGAATTCGCGGAAAGAATTGCCACATCCCCCCTGCCCCGCTTTGGATGCACTGGCACATGGCAGACTCCCCGCCAACACCTGCGATCTCGAAGTCGCGCACCTTCGCGCGCCGCACGGCCAGCACGGTCCTCCTCTGGACCCTGGTCGGCTCGACCTTTGCCAGCAATCTGGCATGGGCCTATTTCGCCCTGGTCGCCGTGCTGGCTCTGGTTTCGATGCTGGAGTATTTCCGGATGTTGAAAGCGGCGAAGGTCCCCTGCTTCCCGGTTTTTGGAATGGCTGTGGCAGTGGCCTACTCCGCAGCTATGGGCTGGTTCTATCTCGGCGGGGCAAGGCTCTCGTCCGGGGGCGGGCAGGAGCTGCCGGTGGAATATGACCTTGTGGCCATCTTCATTGCCACCACCGGGGCCTTCACCCTCCAGCTCCGCCGGCCGATCAAGGGAATTGAAGCCCTTCAGTCGGTCGCGTTCAACGTCCTCGGATTTGTTTACATCCCGGTCCTCTTCCATTTCGCCGCGCGCATGGTTTTCCTCGTCCCAGGTCCGGGTCAGGTGCCCGGAGCCCTGTTGCTGCTGCTGTGCTTGACCGTCACCAAGTTCACGGACATGGGGGCCTACCTCGTCGGGACCTTGATCGGACGCCACAAGATGATCCCCCACGTGAGTCCGGGAAAAACCTGGGAAGGATTCGCCGGAGCCCTGATCATCGCGCTGGCGGCGACCTGCATGTTCTATCACTTCTTCCCCGCTCCCGATCAACTCGGAGTGCTCGGGGGTTGGGCGCATGTGGTCACTCTCGGCCTTCTCCTGCCGCTCCTCGCCGTGGTGGGTGACCTCGCGGAAAGCGTGCTGAAGCGCGCCCTCGGGGCCAAGGACTCCGGCCAGATGCTGCCCGGAATCGGCGGGGCTCTGGACCTCATCGACAGCATCTGTTTCACCGCCCCTGCCCTCTACTTCTACGTGAAGTGGGTGATGCCCTGATCCCTTCCATGTCCGCGCCAAGAAAACGCCGCGTTGTTCTCCTCGGGTCCACAGGATCCATCGGCACCTCCACGCTGAAGGTGGCCCGGGAGCTTTCCGACCGCATCGAACTCATCGCCCTCGCGGCGGGAACCAATGCCCCGAAACTCGCTGAACAGGCGCGTGAAACCGGGGTCAAGCATGTGGCCATCCATGATGCCTCGAAGGAGGCCCAACTGCGCGCATTGCTGCCTCCTGACGTCACGATCCATGTCGGACCGGAAGGCCTTGTGACCCTGGCGGAGCTTTCAGAGGCCGATGTGGTGCTGGTGGCCATCGCCGGCACCGGCGGCCTTCACCCGGCGCTCGCCGCGATCGAGGCCGGAAAGGACCTGGCCGTGGCCAGCAAGGAGATCCTCGTGATGGCCGGCGAGACGATCACCAACGCCGCCCGCAGAAAGCAGGTCTCGTTGCTTCCGGTCGATAGCGAGCACAATGCCATCTTCCAGTGCCTTGACGGTCACCGGGGCGGCGAAAAGGAGGTTTCCCGGCTCGTTCTAACAGCTTCCGGCGGCCCCTTCAGGAAGCTGCCGGCCGAAGACCTTCCGAAAGTCACCCTTGCCCAGGCGCTGAAGCACCCGACCTGGGACATGGGCCGAAAGATCACGATCGACTCCGCCACGCTCTTCAACAAGGGGCTTGAAATGATCGAGGCGCGCTGGCTCTTCGACATCGGCATGGAGCGCATCGACGTCGTCGTACATCCGCAGAGCATCATCCATTCAATGGTCGAGTTCATCGATGGTTCGGTGCTGGCCCAGTTGAGCCGGACCGACATGTGCTTTCCGATTCAATACGCGCTGACCTGGCCGGAGCGGCTGCGTGGGGGCCTGAAGCCCCTCGATTTTCCCGCTCTCGCGAAACTGGAGTTCGAGGCCCCTCGGGATGAGGATTTTCCGGCCTTGAAACTCGCGCGTCGCGCCGGTCTAACAGGCGGAACGCTGCCCGCTGTTTACAATGCGGCCAACGAGGTCGCCGTGGATGCCTTCGTCGAAGGACGCATCCGTTTCTCCGACATCTGGGGGATTGTCCAGAGAACCATGGATCATCATCAGGTCAATCCCGCCACCTCCCTGGAAGCTGTCATCTCCGCGGACGCCTCGGCCCGCTTGGTGGCTGCCAAGGCTATTGAAAGCTTGATCTTCTGAATCTGTGATGTCATGCACAAGAAGATGGATCGGCGATTCTTTATCATTCTATCCGCCCTCTTGAGCAACCCGCTTCAGGCGGTGATCGTGGCCGGTGCCAACGGCGGCGCGGGAACGACCAACAACACCACGGTCGCGCAGCTCAACAGCATCGTCCCCGTGGCCTTCACAAACTTCGACAACTCCATCCAGTATTCCGACGCCTCCGGCACCTACCTCGGCTACAATGCCTCGACACGCGACGTCTGGGTGCTCACCGCCAAGCACATCACCACGACTGTGGCCGGCAGTTCCCTGCAGATCAAGGGCGTCACCTACCTCCAGCAGGGAAGCCGGATCTCGGTGCCCAATTCCGACCTCGCCCTTGTCCGCTATCAGAACTCGCTGGGCATCGTTCCAGCCATGCCTGCCGTTTCGCTGGCCACCGGAACGCCGACCGTTGGCTCGCCTTTTGTCATGATGGGCTGGGGAGCCGACCGGGTCCAGGGCCCAAGCTCCGGCGCCAACGTCAGCGATGCCGTTTCAGTCGGCGGAGGCACCGGCAGCGGATACACCTGGCGGAGTTCATCCAACAGCATGCTGCGCTGGGGCACCAACAACGTCAGCACCTCGCTCATGGCCACCTTGAGTGGTTTGACCCTCGCGAACGCCTTTTGGGGAGCCTATTTCGATCAACCGGCCCCCGGTCAATGGCTCACTTCAAATGAAGCCACCCTCGCGGTCCGCGATTCCGGCGGAGGCGCCTTCTTCCTCAGCGGCGGAAAATGGGTCCTCGGCGGAGTGGCCTACGGCGTTGACACCCCCGGCAGCTCGCCGTTTTCCAGCACCACTTCCCGCCAGGGATCCTACTTCACCGACGTTGGCTACTACCGCGACACGATCCAGTCCCTCATCGGGACCGGCGTCACCCTGGTGCCGGAGCCTTCCGTGGGACTTCTCGGTCTTTTGGGACTGGCCACGATCCGCCGCCGCAGGGGTTGACGCGGGGAGTCCCATCGGTTCCCATCGCGCCGATGTCCAAGGATTCCGGGAAAGGCAAGAAAACCAAGAAAGACGCGCTCCGCTGGGTGCTTTCGTATCTCGGTCCGCACAAGGGGATTTTCATTCCCTCACTGATCGCCCTTTTTCTAACAGCAGGCCTTTCGCTATCCTTTCCGCTCCTGCTGAAGGACCTGATCGGGAACCCGGCCGACGCCTGGCGCAACGGAATCAATGCCGACGATGTGCTGGCGAAGAGCAACCAGACGGCCAGGCTGATGGCGGCGCTGCTCGCCCTTCAGGCCTTCATCGGCTTCTGGCGCGTCCAGGGCTTCATCCGCTCGGTCGAGGGCGCGCTCAACGATCTGCGGCGGGACATCTTCCAGCATCTGGTGAAATTGCCGGTCCCTTTCTTCCAGAACGAACGCTCGGGGGCCGTCAGCAACCGCGTCTTCGCCGATCTTGGAGTGGTCCGCGAGACCTTCCTGAGCACCCTTCCCCAGGCGATCCGCCAAACGGTCATTCTCATAGGCGGACTTACGATGATCCTGCTGTTTTCGTGGAAGCTCTCCCTGGTCATGCTCGCCACCATCCCGGTGGTGGTGCTTGCCGTGGCCCTCTTCGGCCGCAGGGTGAGGCGATACTCCAAGGAGGCCCAGGATGCGCTGGCGGAGTCGGGAAGCGTGATGGAGGAAACCGTTCAGAACATCGCCGACGTGAAGTCGTTTGCCAACGAACCACTTGAGCGCAAGCGCTACGACAGCGCGCTGGCCTCCGTCCTCAACGTCAGCATCAAGGGCTCCAAGGTGCGTGGGGCCTTCCTTTCGTTCATCATCTTCGCCATGTTCGGCGCGATCACCTTCGTGACCTGGTATGGATCCCGGATGCTGGCCAACGGAGAGATCGACTCCACCGCCTTCACCGCCTTCATCGTCTTCAGCATCTTCGTTGGTGCCTCGCTCGGATCCTTTCCGGAAATCATCACCCAGTTCCAGACCACCTCCGTCGCGGCCGAGCGCCTGCACACGATCATGGCGGAGTCCCCGGAGCAGGACGGCGGCCAGCCGGTTGGCAGCTTGAGGGGCGCGCTCGACTTCGATCAGGTCGAGTTCCTCTACCCTTCCCGCCCGGACTCGCCCGTGCTCCGGGATTTGAGCCTCCACGTTTCGCCCGGCCAACGGGTTGCCATCGTGGGACCCTCCGGTGCAGGGAAATCGACGATCTTTTCCCTCATCCTCGGCTTTCATCGCCCCCAGTCAGGTCGGGTTCTCTTCGATGGCAGGGACGCCGCCACCCTCGATCTCGCCGGGCTCCGCAAACAACTTGCCGTTGTCCCACAGGAAGTCCTGCTCTTCGGGGGCAGCGTCCGCGAGAACATCGCCTACGGTCGCCCTGGGGCCTCGCTGGAGGAGATCGAGGAGGCCGCGAAGAAAGCCAATGCGCATGACTTCATCGCTTCGCTCGAACAAGGCTACGAGACCACCGTCGGTCCACGCGGGGTGAAGCTCTCAGGTGGCCAGCGCCAGCGGATCGCCATCGCCCGCGCCATCCTCGCGGATCCCAAGATCCTGCTCCTCGATGAGGCCACCTCCGCGCTGGATTCCGAAAGCGAGCGACTGGTCAACGAAGCCCTGGAGCGCCTGATGCAGGACCGGACGAGCCTGGTCATCGCCCACCGGCTTTCCACCGTCCGCCATGCCGACCGCATCCTGGTGGTCAATCATGGCCGCATCGTGGAAAGCGGCAGCCACGAGGAACTCATGGCACTGGGAGGGACCTACAAGCTGCTGGCCGAAACGCAGCTTTCATAATCATTCCGGGCACAAAAAATCGCCGGACAGCGCGCGCCATCCGACGATTTCGAAAATCTCCTTCATCAGGAATCCTGCCTCAATGGCAGCCGCAGCCCGGCCTCAATGGCAGCCGCAGCCGCCCTTGCCACCACCACCGCAGCAGCCGTCTTCGGCTTCGGCGAAGTCCTCGGCCTCCGGCACCCGACCGAGTTCGAGCGTCATGCCGACATACTTGCTGACCGTCTGCTGGATCGCTTCCAACTCGCGCTGGGCGTTGAGGAAATTGGTCGCGACCTCATTCTTGAACAAGGCATCACGCGCCGCCTCGAACTCGCGGATCTCGGCGGTACCCAGCTCCACGCCGGCGTGCTGCTTGTGATGGAGTTCTTCACCGCGCTCATGGACGCTCTGATACTGGAGACGGGCGGCATCGTCATCGAGGAACCGCTCGACCTGGCCCTGGAGTTCCTTGAAACGTGGCTCACCCACGATCTGGGCGCAGAGTTCCTTGGTCTTGGCGATCACCGACGAGTCATTTGCTAAAATCGACATGCGCACCCTCTACCCTCGCGATTTCCGGCTGGCAACCCCGATCCGGCTCGACTCATGGGAAAATCCAGCCATCTTCCCGGCGTCCCAGCCATGCCCCGCATGAAAAAGTTCCTCCGGCACACGGCGACGACGTTCTTGATCCTGGTCGTGATCGCCTTCATCGGAACCGCCATCTGGGGATCCGGACAGTTGATCCATCCACAGCGTCGGCCGATCAAGGACTCCCATCGGGAAGTCGCGGCGGCTCCGGACAAGTTCGGCCTGACGATCGAATCCTACACCGGTCCGACCTCGACGCCCTGCCTGCTGCTCACGCCTCCGAGTTCGCCCGGCGAAGCGACAAAAGGCCGGATTGTTCGCGATATCCTGTCGAAGCGTGGTATCGGGCTCGCTCCGTGGGGCGAGGTCCGGGGGACACTCGTTCTGCTCCATGGCTATCGGGGCCGGAAGGAGGACTATTTCCCCATCGCCGAACGTTTCTGTGCCGCAGGATTCCGCTGCATCGTGATCGACCTGCCCGGCCACGGCGACAATCCCTCAGCCACCGCCACCTTTGGAAAAAACGAAGTGCGGCTTGTGGAATCGGTCCTCGATGACGCAGCCGCGCGCTTTCATTTTCCTCCGACCCACTGCGGACTCTTCGGGCTTTCGCAAGGTGGAGCCATCGCCCTGCAGACCGCCGCCCGGCCCGGCAGCCGCTGGAGCGCGGTCACCAGTGTCTCGGCCTTTGCCTCCCTTGACCAGCCGGTCCGCTACACCGCCAATGGGATCTCGCCGATGCTGGCAAAGATCACCCCCTTCACCACCGCCGCCTGCGCCTGCGGGGTCCGCTGCCGGGTGGGCTTTTTTCCGTCGGACATCCAGCCGGTGACCGCCGCCGCCTCGATCCGGATTCCGGCCTTCATCGTTCACGGGGATCAGGACACCTTCATTCCGATCCGTGCCGGAGAGTCGATTTTCAAGGCGATCCCAGGCCCCGACAAAACCTTCCGCGCCATCAAGGGGGCCGGTCACCACAACGTGCTTTCGACCGGTTCGCATGAACTTTATGCGGACCTTTGCGCGTTCTTTCTGGAGCGGTGCAGGCCCTGAAATCCCCGCAAACGGGCTCCGAATGTCAGAGAAAGGCCAAAGTCGCCCGGAAGACTTCAAGCGCAGGTGAACCTCCTCGATTCTGTCGCGGGATCATGGCGGATGGGAGATGTGAAAGCCCTCACCCACCTCATTTCCTCCGCTCTCCTGCTTCAGGAAGCCTTCGCCGCCGATGTCGCTGGCGCATTGCCCGCGGGGTCATCGGTCAAAGTCTCACCAGGCACCGGCAATGCCTTCGCCAGGCTGGACATGACCGACACCGGCAACCGTGTCTGGACCCTCCAGTCCTCGCCCGATCTGGTCACCTGGACCGATGTCAGCCCCCTCAGCGTGCCTTGCCAAAGGTCGCGAACAGGCCCCACCTTTCCTACCGGATGAGATACGACTCGGCCGTCCAGACCGCGCCGAACAACGTGGCGGACGCTTCAACACCCTGGAGCAGGTCGTGGAATTCGAAAAGTCAGGCGTCGTCAATCACCCCAACCTTTCCCCAGCCCTGCGCAATCCACCCGGACCTCCCGGCTCGCCACCCCCAGCCGTTCGTCGTCTGAACCTTAACGCCACCCAGAAGGCAGATCTCGTCGCATTCCTGAAAACCCTCACCGGCACCTCGGTCACCACCGATCCGAAGTTCCAGGATCCGTTCCGTTACGATGCGCTGTGAACGAGACGCAAGACTTGAAGACTCAAGATTCAAGAGAATGCCTCGACGCTTGCTCGGTCACTTCTACTCCGCCACCACGAACATCGCTCCGAACTGATTGCTTTCGACCGGGCCTTTTGGGTTCACTGTCATCTGGGAGATATCGCCGTCGAGAAAGAGCGCGTTCTTGCAGTCGAGCGAAAGGAAAAGTCCGGAGAAGTCCCAGAAATTGACCATTTGACCCGGTGTGGTAATGGCGAAGACCATCCGGCCTTTTGAGTCGATCCCGACGCCATTGCGGTGGAGCTTGTTTGCCGAGCCTTCCTGAAACACCGGGTGGCGTTTACCGTCGATCAGCAGCAACGGCCCGGACTGGATGCCGATCCGGAGACTGCTGAGGAAGGAGGCGTGCAGGGCCATGTTCTTCAGAAATGCCGCGTGGGCCGACGAGGTCTTGATTTCGGCGCCTGGCTTTTCTGCGCCTCCGTAAACCAGCAGCACTCCGTTCGGTTGGAGAAAGAAGTTCCCTTTCCCGGCAGCCATGTTGGTGGGCCGCCACTCCTTCCCCTCCTCGACATGCAGCCCGCTGGGAATCCCACCCGGCTCGAAGATCCCCGCATTCATCAGGAACTTCACCGTTTTCCCCTCCTTCGCAAACCGTGCCTGCACCTTGTCAAAGGTCCGATACGGCTGCCCGTCCGTGCCTTTCCACACCACCCCAACCTGCTGTGGCTCCAGTTTCACCACCCGAAACTGCGTGCCAGCGTGAGTCACCGCCTCCTCGCGGACCTCGGCAAGGCCAATTCCACTGCAAAAGGCCGCCATCAGGAGCATCCGCTTCATTCCTCAGGCTCTCCTGCCACAGGCGAAGTTCCAAGGGCCAAAAGGTAGAGAAAATGCGAAATTCGAAATTTGAAATTCGAAACGAAGAGGAATTCCCATCTCCAACCCGCAATCCCAAATCCCCGATCCGCAATTCTTCTCCCAGCTTGTGAAAATTTTCACAAACCCCTTGCCCGACAGCCCGGATTGGACACTTATTCCTCCGGCGAAACAGGCATGAGCACCCGCACCACCGAATTCGAGGCCCCAGACACCCTTGCCCGCACCACCTCGGCGGTCGATCAGTACCACGCGGAGACCGACGACCTGATGGGCGAAAAGATGGTCCTCAACATGGGACCCTCCCACCCCGCGACCCACGGCGTGCTGCGCCTGATCCTGGAGCTCGATGGCGAGGTCATTTCCAAGGCCGATCCTGACGTGGGCTTCCTGCACCGCGGCGATGAGAAGATCGCGGAAAACATGCACTACAACCAGTTCGTGCCCTACACGGACCGGCTCGATTACCTCGCCCCGCTCGCGAACAACGTCGCCTACGCCTGTGCCGTCGAGAAACTCATGGGCTGGACCCTGCCACCGCGCGGACAGGCCCTGCGCGTGCTTTGCTGCGAGCTGGCCCGCATTTCCTCGCACATGCTGGGAG
The DNA here is from genome assembly GCA_027483005.1 of Verrucomicrobiaceae bacterium. Lineage (GTDB taxonomy): Bacteria > Verrucomicrobiota > Verrucomicrobiia > Verrucomicrobiales > Akkermansiaceae > Luteolibacter. Next base: position 1,802 of record JAIXVN010000024.1, on the reverse strand, counting down.
TCGGCGTCTGCGCCATGGACGTCGGCGCGATGACCGTCTTCCTCTACACCTTCACCGAGCGCGAAAAAATCTACAACCTCTGCGAGCAGCTCACCGGCGCGCGTTTCACCACCTCCTACACCCGCGTCGGCGGCCAGCTCCGCGACATGCCGCCGGGCTTCGAACAGGCCGTCCGCACCTTCCTCGACCAGTGCTCGGTCACCATCGACGAGTGCGGCAAGTTGCTCGACAACAACAAGATCTTCCGTGACCGCATGTGCGACATCGGGGTCATTGGAAAAAACGTCGCCATCGACTGGGGCCTCACGGGTCCGAACCTCCGCGCCTCGGGAGCCACCCGCGATCTCCGCAAGGACCGCCCGTATCTCGGCTACGAGCAATACGACTTCGACATCCCGATCGCCGAGGAGGGCGACTGCTACGCCCGCTACCAAGTCCGCATGGAGGAAATGCGCCAGTCGATCAAGATCTGCCGTCAGGTGCTCGACACCATGCCCTCCGGCCCGGTCAACCTGGCCGACCCGAAGAACATGCTCCAGAACAAGGAGAAGGTCCTGATGTCGATGGAGGAGCTCATCCACCACTTCATCGTCTCCACGCAGGGCATCGATGCTCCGAAGGGCGAAGTCTATTTCGGTGCGGAAAACCCGAAGGGCGAACTCGGTTTCTACATCCACTCCACCGGCGGCGGTGTCCCGCACCGCCTGAAGATCCGCAGCCCCTCCTTCTGCAATCTTTCCCTGATCTCGAAGCTCCTTCCCGGTCACATGGTCTCCGACATTCCTGCCATCCTCGGCTCCCTCGACTTCGTCATGGGCGAGTGCGACCGGTGAGCAGAAGCAGTAAATGGTAAATGGTGAATCGTAAATGGTAGTGGCCTCCGGCTGTTCACATTCTCGTCCTCCACCAATAACCACTAACCATTCACGAATAACCTCTTCCAATGTCTCACTCCAACGTCGCTGACCTCGTTGCCTCTCCGGAAACGCCCGGTTCGAAGTTTTTTCCGCCCTTCGCGGTCACGCCCGAACTGGAAGCGGAAGCCACGAAGCGCCTGGCTCAGTTTCCTGACAACCAGAAGCGCTCCGCCGTTTTGCCGCTGCTGCATTACGTCCAGCATCACCACGGTTTCCTCTCCGCCGAAGCCATCGACTGGGTGGCCGGGCGCCTCGGCATCGAGCCGATCAAGGTCGCCGAGGTCGTGACCTTTTACCCGGGCTTCCGCCAATCCGCTCCGGGCAAGTTCCACTTCCGCGTCTGCCGCACGCTTTCCTGCGCGATGGGCGGCTCCTACGAGTTGATGGACAAAATCTGCGAGCTCACGGGGATTGATCGCAGTCATTCCGACTCCCATCACCATCCGATCGCCGTGTCGCCGTGCGGGACGTATTCGGTCGAGTTCGCCGAGTGCCTCGCCTCCTGCGGGACAGCACCCGTGTGCATGGTGAACGATGATTTCCACGAGGGAGTCTCGGCCGAGAAGGTCTCCGGACTGCTCGATCAGTATGGGAAGGCTTGATTTTTTTCTTGCTGGGAGCCCTCATTTACCACACTCATTACCTCATGAGTGAGACCAATTACCGCCTGACCCGCACCAGCATGGCTCTGGACAGCGGGACCCTCAATGCCCTCGGGGAACTGAGCAAGAAATGGGACACCTCGAAGGCCGAGGTGATTCGCCGTGCTGTGCGGGAACTCAAGCAACGCTCGGATCTCGAAAGTGCTGCTCCATCGCCCTTGGAGGCTTTGGATTGGCTGCAGGACGGCGGTGGCATGGTGGCTGAGGAGGCCGCCGAGTTCCG
>JAIXVN010000205.1 GCA_027483005.1 Verrucomicrobiaceae bacterium | reverse complement strand
GTCGGAGTATTCGCCGTTGGCGTGCTTGCCGACCGCTTCGCAGACCGACACCACGTCGAGGTCCTTTTTCTCGCCCTTGATGGTCGCACAACCAGGAAGGATCGTGCCGCCGTAGACGAAGACAGACGGACGATTCATCCGCGCCATGGCCATCACGCAGGCCGGCATGTTCTTGTCGCAGCCGCCGATGGCGACGAAGCCGTCCATGCCCTCGCAGCCGACCACGGTCTCGATCGAGTCGGCGATCACCTCACGGGAAACGAGCGAGTATTTCATCCCCTCGGTGCCCATCGAGATGCCATCGGAAATGGTGATGGTGTTGAAGACGATCGCCTTGCCGCCGGCCGCGTTGACGCCGTTGGAGGACTCGCGGGCGAGCTTGTCGATGTGGATGTTGCAAGGGGTGACCTCGCTCCAGGTCGAGGCGATGCCGATGATCGGCTTCTGGAAATCCGGCTTCTCAAAGCCGACGGCATAAAGCATGGCGCGGCTGGGCGCGCGATCGGGGCCATCGAGAACCAGGCTGGAAAAGGTGCGGGAATTGTCAGACATCGCCGGATGTTTTCCCGGCCCCGCCCCCCGCGTCAAGGCAGGGCCCGACGAAACGTTTCTCATCCCCCTTGCCATCCTGAGTCCCGTCGTTTACTTCCGCCCTCCCATGGCCAGCTACCGAGTGCTCGTTTCAGACCCGATTTCCGAAAAAGGTGTGGATGCCCTCCGCTCCTCTCCGGAGATCACCGTCGATGTCAAAACCGGGCTCAAGCCCGACGAACTCCTCGCCATCATCGGCGACTACCACGGCCTCGTGGTCCGCTCCGAAACCAAGGTGACCGCCGCGGTTTTCGAAGCCGCGAAGAACCTGAAGGCCATCGGACGCGCCGGAGTCGGAGTGGACAACATCGACCGCGCCGCCGCCACCGACCATGGCGTGGTGGTGATGAACACCCCCAGCGGCAACACGATTTCCACCGCCGAGCACGCCTTCGCGCTGATGCTTTCCCTCGCCCGCAACATCGGCCAGGCCCACGCCTCGATGGTCGCCGGTCGTTGGGACCGCAAGTCCCTTTCCGGCGTTGAAATGTTCGGCAAGCGCCTCGCCATCCTCGGCATGGGCCGCATCGGCACCGAGTTCGCCAAACGCGCCCAGGCCTTCGGCATGACCGTCGTCGCCTATGACCCCTTCCTTACCGCCGCCCGTGCCCAGTCACTGAAGGTCGAGCTCGCGGAAACGGCCGACGCCGCCCTCACGGGAGCCGATGTCGTCACCCTCCACATCCCGCTCCCCCCGGAAACCAACCACATCCTCAACGCCGAGCGCATCGCCCTGATGAACCCCGGCGCGCTGATCGTGAACTGCGCCCGCGGCGGACTCGTCGATGAAGCCGCTGCCAAGGCCTCCCTCGACGCAGGCCACCTCGGCGGCATCGCGCTCGATGTTTACGAAGTCGAGCCGCCGCCCGCTGATTTCGCCCTCTTCGGCGCGAAAAAGGCCGTCTTCACCCCGCACCTCGGAGCCTCCACCGCCGAGGCCCAGGAAAATGTCGGCATCGAAGTCGCCCACCAGGTGAAGAACTTCCTCACCACCGGCGAGATCGTCAACGCGGTCAACATGCCGAACCTCGACGCCAAGACCCTCGAAAGCGTTGGCCGCTATCTCGACCTCGCCAGCTCGCTCGGCAAGCTCATCGCCAAGCTCGGACCTTCGCAGGCCGATGCCATCCGCGTCTCCTACCTCGGCCCGGTCTCGGAGCTCGACACGGAGCTCATCACCCGCACCGTTCTCACCGGCTACCTCTCCGGCGCGCACAACGAGTCGCAGGTCAATCTCGTCAATGCCCCGGCGATCGCCAAGGCCCACGGCCTCCGCATCACCGAGTCCACCGTGGCCCTCGCCACCAACTGCACCGAACTCATCGAGGTTTCTGCCGTCAAGGGCGATGAGGCCTGCACCGTCGCCGGCACCTTCTTCGGCACCCGCGCCCGCATCGTCCACATCGCCGGCCACAACGTCGAAACCAACCCGACCGGTCAGTTCCTCTTCGTGGAAAACGACGACCGCCCCGGCATCGTCGGCACCATCGGCAGCGAACTTGGCACCGCAGGAGTCAACATCGCCAACATGTCGCTCAGCCGCACGTCCGACCGCACCAAGGCCGTCACCGTCATCGAAGTGGACTCAGAACCAACGGTTTCCCTGCTTGAGCAGCTCCGCTCCACCGCCGGAATCCTGCGCGTCCTCTCGTTCTCACTCTGAAAACCCGTCAACTGATCCGAAAAATCCGTTGCCAAGCCCCCGATTCATTCCATAGCCTCTTCCCAGCATGAAAAAACTCCTTGTCCTTGCTACCGCTTTCACTGCCCTGAGCGGTCTCGCCAGCGCCGACATCCAGGCTCCTCCGGGATCCACCTACACCGCCACCCGCAAGCTTGGCCGTGCGATCAGCAACATCCTTTACGGAATCGTTGAAATCCCTGAGCAGATGGTCCGCAAGCAGGACGGTTTCGGACGCAAGGCTGAATGGTCCTACGGAGCTGTCGATGGCACCAACCGTGCCCTTAAGCGTCTTGGCTACGGTTTCTACGAACTCTTCACCTTCACCTGCCCGACCTATCGCGGCACCTTCAAGCCCCCATATCAGCGCTGTGGTGAGGACAATCGCATCGAGATGAACCCCTCCGACGGACTTTCCGAATTTCCACCGGAACTCGGTGCTGAGAGCTACTTCTCACACAATCGCAGCCAGTCTTACTAAGAATCGCGGCGATTCCTTCGTTTTCAATCCCGGCACTGCGAGAGCATGCCGGGATTTTTTTGTTTAAATTCCCTCACCTATCTCTATCTCCGCTCCATGCGTCCACTCCTCATCCTGTTCACCGCCCTCAGCCTTTCCGCCGCGGACGCCCGTCAGTGGAGGAACTCCGATGGATCCCAGACACTCAACGGGGAATTTGTCAGCCGGGACAGCAACCAGGTCACCTTGAAACGGCCCGATGGCAAGGTCTTCACCATCGCTGTCGAAAAGCTCCACGCCGAGGACGTCGCCTGGCTGAACAAGAACCATCCCCTGCCCGCCTCCAAGCCCGCACCTGCCGGCAACCCGGCAGCCGCCTTTGACACCCTGGTCTTTGGCGACACCCGCGCCCAGGTGGAGGAAAAACTCCTCGCCAGCCGCTTTGTCGAACTCACCGTGGACCAGGTCCATCTCGGCCGCTTCGGGCTCAACGGCGTCTTCAAGACCCGCAAGCAGATCGGCGGAAAATCCTACCTGCTCTTCTTCGATTGGACCGACGACAACAAGCTCAAGGAAATCACCCTCCAGACCGAAGGCCTCAAGCGGGATTCCTACAACACCGAGATGCAGGCCAGTTGGAAGGAACTCGTCGAAGTCCTCAGCAGCCTTTACGGAAAGCCAAGTGTCGAAGGACCGTTTCCCGACCTCGGCTCACTCGCGGATGGCAGTTTCGCCGCCTCCCACTCCTGGAAACTCAGCCCGGGAGTCGCCCTGCTCGGCACCGCCAAGGACGGAGCCACCTACCAGGTCGTGGTGCGATTCAAGAAGGACGCGGTCAAGGTCATCGAGATTCCCTGACCCCCCTGGCCGCTGCCACATCCGCTGAAATCTGCTCCTTGAGCGCCTCGATCGATTCGAACTTCCGCTCACCCCTCAGATAGGTTCCGAAGACGACCTCCACGTTCCGGCCATAGAGGTCGCCACTGAAGTCGAACAGGTGAACCTCCAGAGCCCGGGTGGTACCATCCACGGTCGGTCGCAGGCCGAGGTTGGCCACTCCAAGGAGTCTCTTTCCGTCCAGAACGGTCTCCACCCGCCATACCCCATCCGGCGGCAACTGCACCTCGCCGACGGCCACATTCGCCGTCGGAAATCCCAACTGCCGTGCCAGCTTGCGACCTTCCACCACCTCGCCCTCCACGCTGTAGGGCTTTCCAAGCATCTCCGCCGCCGCATCCAGACGACCATCGCGGATCGACTGGCGGATCCTGGTGCTGCTGATTCTTTCTCCATCCGCCATCACCGGCGGGACCGCCTCCAGATCAAAGCCATGGGACTTTGAGAATCGCGACAGCATCTCCACATCGCCTCGCCGGGCCTTGCCGAAACGCCAGTCATCCCCAACCGCGATCGTTCTGACCCCAGCCCTGCAGAGCTGGTTCAGGAAATCCTCCGCCTCGACCTGGGCGAACGCCGCATCAAAAGGGATGGCCAGCAAGACCTTCACTCCCAGTTCCGCGAGCAGATGCGCCTTGTGATCCAGTGTGGCCAACAAGGCACGAGGAGCCTTCTCGGGAGCCAGCACCTTGATCGGATGCGGGAAAAAGGTCACCACTCCCGCCAGTCCGCCCTCACGATCCGCGGCCTCCACAACTCGCGCGATCACCCCCCGATGGCCGAGATGTACCCCGTCGAACACCCCGAGCGCGAGGTGGAGCGGCTCGTCCACCAGGGCGAGTTCGTCGAACGAAGTGAGTCGGAGCACGGGCGAAGGTTTAAGTTCCAAGTGCCAATTGCCAAGTGCCAATGGAAGGGCCAGACTGGAGCGCAGTCTTTCACTTCGTTGGACCTTGGACCTTGGACCTTGGACCTTGGACCTTGGACCTTGGACCTTGGACCTTGGAACTTGGAACTTGGAACTTGGAACTTGGAACTTGGAACTTGGAACTTAAGCCCCGCGCATCAGGGAAATCTCCGCCAGGGTCACCAAGCGCTTTAGCAGATCCTCCCTAGGAGCGTTCTTCAGATCATCCACCGTGACTGAACGATCGAGTGTGAATTTTCCGGAACGGGTGCGGCGCAGGGCGCTGAGGTGGCCGCCACAACCCAGACGCTCGCCGATGTCATGCGCATAGGTGCGGACGTAGAAGCCCTTGGAGCAGTTGACCTTGAAATCCACTTCCGGCAGCTCGATCCGTGAGACCTCGTAGCTTGTCACATGGACCGGACGCGGCTCGCGCACAATCTCCACCCCCTTGCGGGCCAGCTTGTAGAGCGGCACGCCGTCCTTCTTGATCGCGGACACCATCGGCGGGATCTGCTCGAACGGT
>JAIXVN010000270.1 GCA_027483005.1 Verrucomicrobiaceae bacterium | reverse complement strand
CGTTGAGAACCTTCTTGAACGGCCTGTGGGTGCGCGCAGCGGTTTCCCGCAGAACCCGCTCCAAATCCCGATCCAAGGTTACCGTTGTCCTCATAAACGCATCATGATGCAGATCCTGGTGATGTCAAGATGCCTGAAGTCGGTCACGATGCCATAACGTGACATTCGTGGATAGTCTTCACCGTCAGTTCCAAGATCTCCAGGGAACAGATTGCTTGCAACGAGGCTTCGGCGCCGAACTTGGTGGCGCTTGAGAGAATCATTGCGACCTCGTCGGAGCGGATTCTGCCCCCCTCCTTTCGGACCTCGTGGCAGCTCGGGGTGTCAATGATCAAGTGGATGTCGCCTTTCTTCATCGCGTCGATCACCGCTGGCCGAAGATAGCAAAAAGGCGGTCCGTTCCGGAGTTATCCAGGTATTGGTCCGTGTGAACGCTCTCGACCCAAACAGGCTTCCGTCGACCAGGAAGGAGCGGCCAAGAGGAAACTGAAACAAGACCTGCGCTCCCGATAATCGTCTCCCCGCAGGCCCTTGCCAGGCAAGCCCGACTCAGCGCGGACGGAGGATCAGGACGGAGGACTCGGTGGCCCGATCAATCACTGCGGTTTCGTTTCCTTTCACGAGCGGTTTCGGGGCCGATTTCAACACGCCGGCCTTGGCCTCTGGGACGGAGTCGATGAATCCACTGAGGACACTCACCTTGATCGCATAACTGACGTTGTCGGCACTGACGCCCCCGTCGCTCTCCAGTTTGGCGTTGATGACCCCCACCACCCATCCGGTGGCGAAGTCCACGAGAGCACCGCCGGAGTTGCCGTGCTGGACCGGCACAGTGGTTTGGTAGCTGTCCTTGCGGTCGCCGATGCCGGAGGCAGCGCTGACGCGGCCGTCGGTGAACTTCGGCTCCACTCCCTGGACCATCGGTGAAGGATAGCCGACCGTGAAAACCGTGCGCCCAAGCTGAAGATCCGTCTCACCCTTGGAGACCGCCAACCAGGAGGTTGGAGCAATCTCCGCTTTCAGAAGCGCGAGGTCCTTGGACTCATCCGCCAGGACCACTTTCGCTTGAACGACCTTTCCGTCGCGCAGCCGGAGATCGACCGTCTTGGAATCGCTCACCACGTGCTCGTTGGTCACGATCCAGCCATCCGAGGAAATCCAGAATCCGGATCCCACCGACACGTATCTTGAGAAATCGAACTTGTTGGTCGAGTCATCCGGCCCCCCGGCAGTCTGTCTGGCATTCAGGATCTCCTGGATGAATTTCCGCGGATCGCGATCATGGGACCTGAGCCAGCCGCTGAGTAGCGGTGTGTTCTCAAACTGGACGACGAGGCGATCGATCACATACGCTTCGTACTCCTCCTTGCTCTTGAAGTCATTGGAGGGATCACTGTCATGGGTTCGGTCGTAGGCACCGAGCAGCACGCTGTCGCGCACCTTCAGGAAGGCCTCGGCGACCTCGGTATTGCCATCGAAGAAGGTCGAGGCGAGGTAGTTGCGGACCATCTCGTGTTTCTCCTGTCTCCTGTTGCTGACCTCGGCTTCCGCTTCGTTGGCGCGTCGGGTCTCCTCCTCCGCCCGCTCCTTGTCCCTCAGCTCCTTCTCGGCGAGGGCCTCCTTGATCTTCTTGAGCTCGTCATTCATCCGCAGCTTTTCGGGATCCTCCTTGGGCGGAGACCCGATTGCGCTCGAAAGGGCCCCACCTGCGTCCGGGGCGGCCGCCTGCTCGGACTCGGTCTTGGGTGGCTTGCCGCCCATGGAGCTGAGCCAGATGACGACGCCAACCAGCGCCAAGCCAGCGGCCCCAAGCCCGTAGTAGGCCGCCTTGCTGCTTTTCTCCGCCACCGGGGGTGAATAGCGGGGTCGGTCGCCCGGATGGGGTGCCGGATAGCCTGGCCGGACCGCTTGACCCGGACGCGGACCCTGCTGAGCGGGACTCAACTGCGGGGCAGGAATCGCGCGAGCCTGCACAACGGGAATCGCAGGTGCCTCCGCCTCGACCACGAACTGGGTCGAACATTGCGGGCACTCGGCGGTACCTCCGGACTGATCAGTGGAAGCCAGCATCGCCAGCCCGCAGGAGGGACAGTTGAATTGGATGTGCATGGGATCAGGGCAAGTGGGTTGGGAAAGGCGATCCGAAGAGAACTGCAGACGATCTCAAGTTAGGAATCCGCAGTTGGAATGCCAAGCCTTTCCCGAATCGAGTGAGAGGAGATGATTGGGCAACCGGCATGCGGCGATCCTCGCTCGGCCCGGAATGGCCACAGAGCCGCAGGGCGCTCCTTGCCGATGCCCCCGAATCATCGAGGCAAGATCGAAACTCGACTAAGGAGACCAATGGACCTGGTCCGAGAGGGTGTGGACCTGCGCGTGTGGCGACGATCGGCGGATCATTCATCCATCAGCCATCGATCCAGCGACTCCTCCAGCGCGGCGCTGCGCTTGATGGTGTAGCGACCACCGGCCTCCACCGTGACGCGACGGCCAGCACTGTTCTGGAAATGAAGCAGCACTTGCGTTTCGCCGGGATGCTCGATGAGGACGTTGCGGATCTGGTCGATGTCGCGCTCGCTGTGTCTCGTCGTCCAGAGGGTCAGTTCGAGTGGCCCCTTGGCATTCGCGACGGCTCGTCGTGGCTTGAGTTCGGCGAGTTCGTAGCCGGTGAGGCGTTTGGCCCCGGTCCGGTCGTCGGGCTGGATCGCGCACTTGAGCTTGATGATTTTCCCGGGTTCCAGCAGACCGTTGTCGCGGGCTGGGACGAAGGTTTCCCCCCACAGCATGACTTCCGCGCTGCCGGTGAAGTCCTCGATGATGAGTACGCCGAAAGGCTTGCCGGCCTTGGTGGTCTTTGCCTCCAGGCTCCGAACCATGCCGGCGAAGGGAAAGCGGTCGCGCGGGTTGCTGATCTCG
>JAIXVN010000264.1 GCA_027483005.1 Verrucomicrobiaceae bacterium | reverse complement strand
GTCGATGTCGCGAAAGGGTGTATATCCCTCCCCTGACTGGGGGCCTTTCCTGCTGAAAGAGAGTCGCTTCCGAACGATTCGGCAGGTCGTGGAAACCATTGCGCGATCTCCTGCTTGGTCGCATGATGCCGGCTCATGGCCCGCGCGGTGCTGTCAGTTCTGATTGTCCTCTTCCTCGCATCCGGACTGCGTGCCAATGGCCTGCCTGTCCTGAGGACGATTGCGGAAATCACCCGTCTGACTCCGGAGGAGGCGAAGCTCGGCTATCCGGTGGAGCTGAGTGGAATGGTGGTCACCTTCTCAAAGCCGGAGATCGCGACCCTTTTCATCCATGATGGGAGTCATGGCATCTTCGTTTCCCGCCCCTTGCTGCCAGGAGATACCGGGCCGGTGCAAGGTGATCATGTGGACGTGTCAGGTTTCACGGAGCCGGGCAACTTCGCCGCAAGCATCAAGGGAAAGGATCGTGAAGGGGCAGTTGTCCGAGTGACGGGCCACGGACCGATGATCGAGCCCAAAAAGGTGTATGGGGCCGAACTCGGGATGCCGGGCCGGGACTGCGACTGGGTATCGGTCGAGGCCCAGGTGATCGAGGTGACCATCCGCTATGGGGACATCGTGGTGGAGTGCCAGTCGGGCACCTTTCCATTCTTCATTCTGCTCAAGGGTCCGCTCGCTGAAAGATCGGTGCCGTGGGGGCTGGCGGAAAAGAAGATCCGGGCGCGCGGGGTGGTGGCCTCAAGTTTCAATTCGGTCCGACAGATGACCCGTCGCTTTCTTCGTGTCAGCACGCTTTCCGAGATTGAGACGATCGGTGCGGAGTCTGAACCTCAATCTCCCACGACGGTGACGAGGGCGAATGAGTTGTTTCGTCTCGGGGGGCCGGGCTCGGTGGACATTGTCCGTCTGAGCGGAGTTTCGACCTTCACCCAGCCGGGACGCGGCTTCTATCTCAAGACCGAGGATGGAAGCATCTGGATCCAGACGGCCCAACCGATCGCGGCCCTGCCAGGCACGGTGATCGAGGTGGAGGGGCGACCGATGGCGGGGGAGGTGAAGCCCTTTCTCCGAGCGAGGAGCCTGAAGCTGCAGGGGGTCACGACCAGTCCGCGGCCGATCGCGATGAGTGCGACCGAGGCGCTTGATACGCGGAATGATTCCGAGTTGGTCGTGTTGAAGGGGGTGCTTCTTGACATCCAGCATTCCGATGACGGGGAGATGCTTGAAATGCGTGATGGCAAGGCGGTGTTCCGCTGTCTCGTTCCTTGGGATCGTGAGGCGCGTTCGCCGAAGTCCGGTTTGGTGGTTGGATCGGAGGTGAGGGTGACGGGCGTCGCCAAGATCAGTGCTTCCGGCACGAACGATCCAATGCAGGAGGACCACAGCCTGATGCTGCTCACCAGATCCCGTGCGGATGTCCAGACTCTGGCCCGGCCTCCCTACTGGACGGCGGAAAAGGTCACCTATGTGGCGGTGGCCCTGTTTTTCCTGATGCTCGGGATCTTCGGGCTTGCGCGTGTGAGGCGCCGGCGGGAGGACGAGACGAGGCGCCGCGAGTTCGAGGCGGTGCTGGTCGAGCGCGGGCGTTTCGCCAGGGAAATTCATGACTCGCTCGCGCAGGGATTGACGTCGATCTCCCTCCAGCTCGAGTGCGTGCCGGACGTCATCCAGACCGATCCCACGCTGGCCCGACATCATGTCGAAAAGGCGCGCGGTCTTGTCAGTGAGAGCCTGAAGGAAGCGCGACGCACGATCTGGAATCTCCGTCCACTGGCCCTCGGTGAGGCGGACCTGGCGAGTGCGCTGCGTCGTTTCACCAACGACCTCGGCGAGGCCGGGCGGGTCATTTTCAGCCAGGAAATCGAAGGCACGCCGCGGCCCTTGCCGCCGGAGCATGAGGCGGCCCTCCTCCGCATCGCCCAGGAGGCCATTACGAATGCCGTTCGCTATGCCTCGCCGGGTCGGGTCAACACGAGGCTGCGCTACGGACCCGATTGGTTCACGCTGATCGTGAGCGATGACGGCAATGGGTTCGATGTCACTGGCAATGCAGGCAAGGGCTTCGGCCTCACGAGCATGGCCGAGCGCGTCGCGGCGCTGGACGGCAGTTTCACCATTGAAAGCAGTCCTGGAAAAGGCACCGAAGTTTCCGTAACCCTGACGACATGAGCACTCCCATCCGCATTCTGTTAGCTGACGATCATCCTCCGCTCCGCGAGGGGCTCGCCTCGATCCTGAACAGCCAGCCGGAATTCACGGTGGTGGCCGAGGCCGGAAGCGGCGCCGAGGTTCTGGAAATTGTCGATCGCGAGAGCGTCGATCTCTTCATTCTCGACCTGCGGATGCCGGGTGGAGATGGCATCCATACGATCAAGGAGCTGATCAAGCGCGATGCCCACAGTCGGATCCTGGTACTCACCACCTATGACAACGAGGAGGACGTGTTCAATGCCCTCGAGGCGGGTGCGCTCGGCTATCTTCCCAAGGACACCAAGCGGGCCGAGATCATCGAGGCGGTGATGCAGGTCCATGCGGGAAATCGCTACCTTACCCAAGCCATCGCCAACCGGCTGGCCGACCGCATGGTGCGTCCCGGGCTCACCGCACGTGAACTCGACGTGCTGCGCTTCCTCATGCGCGGCAAGAGCAACAAGGAGATGGCGGCGGCCATGTTCATCTCCGAGGAGACCGTGAAGACGCGGATGAAGACCCTGTTCCAGAAACTCGGTGTCCATGACCGCACCGAGGCCGTGGCGGTGGCGCTGCAGAGGGGGCTGCTCAGGCTTTAGTTGCTGGAATGAGCCGTTTCAGGATCGACCACATGATTCCTCCGATCACGTAGGCGCTGCCGCAGACAAGAGTGACAGGGACCTGCGCCTTGAGATTGAGGATGGCTCCCATGGCCGCGCCTGAGGCGAAAGCGATGGAAAGCAGGAGTGGTGTGGTGATTTTCCACAGCTCGATCGGATGCCCACGAAGCCGCATGCCGAGGAGTTGCCCGAGATCGGTGAGCAGGCCGGTGATGTGGGTGGTGCGGAGGATTACCCCATGATAGCGGGTGGCGAGGGCGTTCTGCATGCCGCAGGCCCAAGCGGCGAGAAAGCAGGTGGTGAGCATCGATGATTCCGCGAGGAAATGACAGACGATCAGCAGCAGGCCGATCGCGATCACCGAGCGACCGTAGGGACGTCCCAATTCAAGAGTGGGATGATGAATGAAAAAGCCTGAGGTCGCCGCGCCACCGACGAAGCCGATCAGCGAGAAACACAGAACAGCGGCCTCCGCTGACCAGTGTCCGCCGGCTTTCACGGTTTCCATTGTGATCCGCGAAAGGTCTCCTGTTAGATGGCTGACGGAAACGCCGATCCGGATCATGAAGTCGGCGTTCACAGCGGAGGCGAGGAAGGCGAGCATGCATCCTCCAAGCAGCACCCAGCCTGGGCGGGCCTGGATGGCGTGCGTTTCCGGATTCATGGATTCACTACGGGGGCTGAGCCACGAGGTGTCAACGATGGGCGAAGGTCTGCCAAAGGACGATCAGGCCGGTGAGGATGACCATGGCGGCGAAGCCTTGTCGCAGCCGGACAACTGGAAGGCGTGAGGCGATTTTTTGTCCGGCCAGCACGCCCGCTGCCGCGATGGCCGCGAACGTGAGGGCGAGCGTCCAGCGGATCGGAGCGGCCCCGGCGTGCGCTGCGAAACCGGCGGCTGAGTTGAAGGCGATGATGGCGAGGGAGGTCCCGGTGGCGACACCTTGCGGAAGCCTACCGAATTTCATCAACGCTGGAACGAGAAGGAAGCCACCGCCGACGCCGATGAATCCTGTTAGAATGCCGACGCCCGTTCCTGCGAGCAGGCATCGGGCGGGACGGCAGTCCGCGCACAGATCGGATCCGGCCTTTGAGCCAAGCAGCATCTGGATGGCCACCAGCAGCATGATCCCGGCGAAGATCGTCATCAGGACGGTCGGCGAGACCAGGTGGGTGAGTTTGGATCCTCCGAGTGCCCCGAGCATGCCGCTGAGCGCGAACAGCAGGACCGCCTTCAGGTGCACCTCCTTTTTCCATAATCGCTGCATGGCCCCGACCGCAGCGGCCGAGCCGACGACGAAGAGGCTGAGTCCGACGGCTTCCGCAGGTGGCACATGCGCGAGATAGACCAACACAGGCAGGGTGAGGATGCTGCCGCCGGCTCCTGTTAGGCCGAGTGAGAGACCGATCGCGATGGCCCCGATCAGCGCCGATGGAGGGATGTCGATCACGGTCTGGGTGCGAGCAACTCGTGTGGGATTGCCGAGAAATCTCCGTTCACAAGAATGGTGTCGAAGCCCTGGCTTTCGAGGAAGGAAACGGCCATCGAGGCCCTGAGACCGGAACCGCAGTGGACGAGGTGGAGCTTGCTTCGATCCAGCTCATCCAGGCGGGCGGCGAGGCGGGTGTAGGCGATGCTTTTTGCGCCTTGCACGTGACCTGCGGTGAATTCAGCGCTGCCCCGGACATCGAGAACGAGAGCATCCGGATGGGACTTGATGAGTTCGGTGAGTTCCGAAGTTTTCCCGCTGAGGGTCTCCGTGAAAGCGTCTGCCTTCTCCGCAAGGACCCAGCCATCGATCCGGTCGAGTCCGATGCGGATCAACTGACGGACCGCGGGCTCCACCTGGGCTTCGTTCTCCACGACGAGGAGCAAATGATGCTCCGGGGTCAGATAGGATCCTGCAGAGAGCGGAAGCTTTCCACCGGCGAGTGGCGCGAAGATGGCCCCCTTCAGATGACCCGCCACGAAGGCGGAGCGATCACTGCGGAGATCGATCGCGTGGTGCAGTGGCTGATGAAGCCATGTTTCCACGGATGATGCGGAGAATTCGGTGGGCTTGGGAAGTCTTCCTTCGGGCAGAAGTTCAGGACCGAGGCGGTTGTCGCGCTTCATCCGGGCGAAGTAGAGCGGTGGCTCCGGTTGGCCTGCGAGGATCTCGGCGACAAAGGAATCCTCAGGGCCGTTGAGCGCCTGATGGAGGGCGGAGTTGAAACGCCTTTCATAGCCAAGCACGCTGGTGGGCACGGCGCCGAGCGCCTTGCCGCAAGCGCTTCCCGCTCCGTGGGCGGGAAGGATCTGGAGGTGGTCGGAAAGAGCACGGGTGGCCTGGAGGCTTTGATAAAGCTGACGTGCGCTCGGTTCCATCACGCCTGCCTGACCGGCCGCACTCTCTAACAGATCGGGCCGTCCCACATCGCCGACGAAGAGGAAATCGCCACTCAGCAGGGCAATCGGCTCATCCGCGCCGCCGCCGATGTCGGTGACGAGGAAGCTGAGATGCTCCGGTGTGTGTCCAGCGGTCAGCAGGGCCTTCAGCTCGATGTTTCCCACGCGAAAGGTGTCGCCATCGTGAAGGAAGCGGGCATTGGGATGTCCCTTCGCCCACTCGAACTGCCAGTCGGGCCCGCCTTCTTCGGAAAGGTAGGCGATGGCTCCATGCCGCTCGACCAGTTCGCGTGCTCCGCTGAGGTAGTCGGCGTGGATGTGGGTTTCCGCGACGGCGACGATGCGGAAGGAATTTTCGGCGGCGAGTTCGAGGTAGCGATCAATGTCGCGCTCGGGGTCAACGATGATGGCCTCGCCGCTGCGTTGGCAGCCGATCAGGTAGGCGTTCTGCGCGAGGGCGGAATCGGTGATTTGGCGGAGGAACATGGCAGGAGATTCAAGAGTTCAAGATTCTGGACGGAAGATCAGACCGAGCATGAGTTGCCGGCGCATTTGATGCCGCTGCGTTGATTCCACGGAGCCTTGGCGAGCAGCATGGCCATGCCGCACCAGTCGGTGATGCCGGCGAAGGTGAGGCCCGCACCGACGAAGGCGCTGAGGCCGTAGAATCCGGGATGAACCCAGGTGCCGAGAACGACTCCGGAAAGCACCATCAACCCGGCAGCGATGCGGACCTGGCGTTCGAGCGAAATGGCCTTTTGTCCACGCGTGACCGGCAGTCCGGCCTGTTCCCAGGCGAGGACTCCCCCTTCGAGAATGGTGAGGTCCTCACATCCGGCGGCGCTGAGTTTCTGACAGGCCTGCTCGGCCCGCTTGCCTGAGCGGCAGACCAGCACGCAGGGACCGGCTCCCTTTAGCGAGGCGGCGTCCAATCGATCGAGAGGCATCAGGTGCGAGCCCTCGATGTGGATCTCGGCGTGCTCGGCGGGTGTGCGGACATCGACCAGGCGGAACGACTTTCCATTCTGGAGCTGATCGCGGAGGGATTTCGGTGAAATGGTGGTGCTCATGGCGGTTCTGATTTCCGAATAACCAAATAACCACATAGTTATACTTGCGCAAGGCGAAATTCCGTGCTTTTTTGGCCCATCCTTTCTGACCCATGAAACTCGCCCCGAACGACCTTGAACGCGTTGCCACCCTGTTTCGGGCTTTTTCCGAACCGACCCGCCTGGCAATCATTCAGGAAATGAAGGATGGCGAGAAAAGCGTGTCCGAGATCGTGGAGGCTCTCACCACGACGCAGGCGAACGTTTCCAAGCAACTCCGCCTGCTTTACGAAACCGGCATCCTCACCCGCCGCAAGGAGGGCACGAGCGTGCTTTATGCCATCGGCGATCCGATGGTGTTCGAGCTTTGCAGGCTGGTCTGCGACAAGCTCAACCGCGACCTCGCCAAGCCCAAGCGGCTGAAATTCTGAGTCGAGCTCACTTCGCTTTCCGGAATCCAATCTCGCCGGTGGAGTCGGTGCCTTCGTGGCTGTCGGCGAAGGCGCCAAGGCGTAGAGGATCACGCCCTGAACTCAACGTGTTCATTTAGACACTTGCCCGGGGCCTGGATCTAGGTCATCAATGCTCATACGAACACATGAGTCACGAGATCACGTCCTTTGAATCGATCCGCCGCACGAATTCAGCGGGCATCGAGTATTGGTCCAGCCGGGACTTCGCCAAAGTCCTTGGATACGTCAATTACCGGCATTTTCAGGCGGTCATCGAAAAGGCCCGCGCAGCCTGTTCCAACAGCGGCCAGCCGGTGGAGGATCATTTCGTCGGTACCGACCAAATGATCGAAATCGGAAAGGGCGGACAACGGGCTGTTCAAACCGTGATGATGTCGCGCTACGCCTGCTACCTCGTCATCCAGAACGCTGATCCAGCCAAGGAGATCGTCGCGCATGGGCAGACCTACTTTGCGATTCAGACTCGGCGACAGGAACTGAGTGATGAGGAGTTGGAAGCGCAGCGTCGCCTGGCCATCCGCTCGGAACTGAAGAAGCACAATAGCCAACTTGCCGATGCGGCGAAGGATGCAGGAGTGGTCGAGCCAAAGGACTATGCCATTTTCCAGAACCATGGATACATGGGCTTGTATGGAGGACTTGGCGCGCAGGATATCCATCGCCAGAAAGGCCTCAAAAAGAGCCAGCAGATCCTCGATCACATGGGTAGCACCGAGTTGGCGGCCAATCTTTTCCGGGCCACCCAGGCCGAGGACAAGTTGAGACGGGAGCAAATCACCGGAAAGGAAAAGGCCAACCGCGCGCACCGGGAGGTCGGCGAGAAGGTTCGACAAACAATCCAGGAACTCGGCGGCACCATGCCCGAGAAGCTTCCGTCCGTTGAAAGCATCAAGACGTTGGAGTCGAAAGCACGAAAGGGATTGAAAGACGGAACAGAAAAGTGAACCCGATTCTCCAAACTCGATCGGGCACTCACTTCGCTTTCCGGAATCCAATCTCGCCGGTGGAGTCGGTGCCTTCGTGGCTGTCGGCGAAGGCGCGCAGGGTCACCTTGCTGCCTTTCGGCACGACGGTTTCCACCACGAGTTTGTAGACCGCATCTTTCGGATTGTTGCCGGTAAAGCCGCGATGGGCGTCGCTGGCGATGACCTTGCCGTCGGCCACCAGTTCGATGCGATCAAACCAAAGCCCGAAGCCACCGCCATGATAGCCGGGTGTGGCTTCATAAGTGCCGGGCTGGAGGTCGACGCCGACCGGCCCTTCGAGCACGAGGTCTTTCCGGCCCGGTGAAATGGTCTCCTTCGACCACGAGATCGGCGCGCCGGCTTCGAGCTTGCGATAGTTCACCTTCATCGCATCGAGCCGCTCGACGTGCCGGACAAGTCGCTGCTGGAAGCTCTTGAAATCCTTGCGATCCGCCGTGGTCCAGAGTGCCTCGGCAAGGGCGGCACTGCGGGGGAAGGCTTGATACTCGACGTGCTCGGGCTTCGGCATCAGCTCGGTCCAGAGCTGGGCCTGCGCGCCCCAGATGTTGCCGCGCTTGTCGGCGGCGACGTTCTTCAAATCGCAGTTGAACTGATAGACCGCACGAAGCGTGAAGGGACCCTTGTAGAGCGCCTGGTTGTCGGTGGGATCGGTGGTCTGATAGGAATCGAAATAAAGCGGGCCGACCGGGCAAAGGATGACCGGGTGGCCGGAGTTCGCGACCTTGGCGGCGGTGTCCATCGATAGCCACGGCATCACCACCGCGCCTTCGGGCAGGAAGCCATGGGTGATTTCCTCCCAGCC
>JAIXVN010000630.1 GCA_027483005.1 Verrucomicrobiaceae bacterium | reverse complement strand
ATCGGCAAGAGCGACGACATCACCGACCCGATGGACTTCGAGCGGAAGCTCTACGTCATCCGCAAGCGCGTCGGGGCCTGGATCCGCCGCAATGAGATTCCGAACCAGTTCCGCGACGTCCATGGCAACAAGGGCAACACCTTCCCCGGAGCGGATTACCACTACGTCACCGGTCTTTCCGCGCGGACGATGGTTTACAAGGGCATGCTCACCCCCTGCCAGCTCTCGACCTATTTCCCGGACCTTCACGACCCGGACTTCGAGTCGGCATTGGCGCTGATGCACACCCGTTTCTCGACGAACACCTTCCCGAGCTGGTCGCGAGCCCATCCCTTCTGTTTCATCGCCGACAACGGCGAGATCAACACGGTCATGGGCAATGCCAACTTCATGAAGGCCCGCCAGGCGCTCTGTCAGTCGGATCTTTTCGGCACGGAAATCGAGAACCTGTTCCCGATCATCATCGAGGACGGTTCGGACTCCGCGCGATTCGACAACGCCCTCGAGTTCATGCACTACGGCGGCTATGACCTGGTGCACGCCATGATGATGATGATCCCGGAGCCTTGGGAGCGTCACACCACCATGGATGAGGAAAAGAAGGCCTTCTACGAGTACCACGCCTGCCTCATGGAGCCCTGGGACGGCCCGGCTTCGATCACCTTCTCCGACGGCCAGCAGATCGGCGCCGTACTCGACCGCAACGGCCTCCGCCCGAGCCGCTATTATGTCACCGATGACGACCTCGTCATCATGGCCTCGGAAGTCGGCGTCGTGCCCGACCTTGATCCGAAGTCGATCATTGAAAAGGGCCGCTTGCGTCCCGGCCGCATGTTCCTCGTGGACATGAAGGAAGGCCGCATCGTTCCCGATGAAGAGGTCAAGAAGCGCGTCTATTCCGCCAAGCCCTACCAGCAGTGGCTCGCGGAAAACCGGATCACTCTCAAGGATCTTCCGGCTCCCAAGGCCGCAAAGACCGTCGAGGAGGACCGCATCGTCGCCCGCCAGCTCGCCTTCGGCTACACCTACGAGGATCTCCGCATGCTCCTCGGGCCCACGGCTTCCACCGGAGTCCAGCCAATCTCGTCGATGGGAAATGATACGCCACTCGCCGTACTCTCCCAGAAGCCGAAGCACCTCTATCACTACTTCAAGCAGATCTTCGCCCAGGTCACCAATCCGGCCCTCGACTGCATCCGCGAAGAGCTGGTGACCTCCACCGAGACCTTCATCGGCTCGGAAGGCAACCTGCTCGCACCCGGACCGAAGAGCTGCCGCATGATCCGCCTCGACAGCCCGCTGATCGACAACAAGGCGCTTGCCCAGCTTCGCGAGATCGAGGCCGACGGATTCAAGTCCGCCACCATCGACGCGCTCTTCCCCGCCGACAAGGGTGGCGAGGGACTCGAGGCCGCCTTTGACGCCATCTGCAAGAAAGCCGACCAGGCGATCGCCGATGGCTGCAACCTGTTGATCCTTTCCGATCGGAACATCGACAAGGCCAACGCCGCGATCCCGACCCTCCTGCTGATGGGCGGCATCCACCATTATCTCGTCGGAAGAGGCACCCGCACCCTCGTTTCCATCATCCTGGAAACCGGTGAGGCCCGGGAGGTTCATCACTTCTCGACGCTCATCGGCTATGGCGCGGACGTCATCAACCCCTACATGGCCTTCGAGTCCATCCACAAGATGATCAAGGACGACATGCTCGCCATCGACTTCGACAAGGCGGTCTACAACTTCCTCAAGGGCTCGATCAAGGGCGTGGTCAAGACCATGGCGAAGATGGGCATCTCCACCGTCGCCTCCTATCGTGGCGCCCAGATCTTCGAAACCATCGGCCTCAGCACCGATCTGGTGAACAAGTTCTTCTGCGGCACCTCCAGCCGTTGCGAAGGTTCCGATCTCGATCAGGTCGCCGAAGAGGCGCTCATCCGTCATCGCGAGGCTTTCCCGGACCGTCACATCGAGTCCGAGGAAGCCGCACTCGACACCGGCGGCGTCTATCAGTGGCGCAAGGACGGAGAGTTCCACCTCTTCAATCCGGAAACCATCCACCTTCTTCAGAAGTCCACCCGCACCGGCAGCTACGAAATCTTCAAGCAGTATGCCAAGAAGGTGAACGACCAGAGCGAGAACCTCTCCACGCTTCGCGGCCTGATGAAGTTCAAGAGCAACCGCCCGCCGGTGCCACTTGAGGAGGTCGAGTCCGTCGAGCAGATCACCAAGCGCTTCAAGACCGGGGCCATGTCCTACGGCTCGATCTCGCAGGAGGCCCACGAAACCCTCGCCATCGCGATGAACCGCATCGGCGGCAAGTCGAACACCGGCGAAGGCGGCGAGGACCCCTCACGTTTCGTCCCGATGCCGAACGGAGACAGCAAGCGCTCCGCCATCAAACAGGTCGCCTCCGGCCGCTTTGGTGTCACAGGCGAATACCTCGTCAATGCCGACGAAATCCAGATCAAGATCTCGCAGGGCGCGAAGCCCGGTGAAGGTGGTGAGCTTCCCGGCT
>JAIXVN010000209.1 GCA_027483005.1 Verrucomicrobiaceae bacterium | reverse complement strand
CTCGGGTTGCTGGTGTTGGTGCAGCTGGTGATGGCGGCGATGAGGACCGAGCCGTGACGCAGGGACGTGTCGGTCTTGGTGGCGGTGATGGTCTCATTCGGGACCAGCGGGTTCTCGAACTCACCGGCAGGCGAGTCGAGGTGGAGCGGCACGGAAATGTCGCGCTTCGAGGCATCGAGCCCAAAGCCTCCAGCGGAAACCGGGGCGGAGAACAGGGTGTCGAACTTTTCGCGCAGCGCAGGAACGTCGATGCGATCCTGCGGGCGCTTCGGACCGGCCACAGCCGGAACGATGGTGGACAGGTCGAGTTCAAGCAGGTCGGTGTAGTCGCACTCGCCCTTGTCCGGGATGCCGAACAGGCCCTGGGCCTTGTAGTAGGCTTCGACGGTCTTGCAGAGTTCCTCGGAACGGCCGGTGCCGCGGAGGTAGTCGATCGTTTCGCCGTCGACCGGGAAGAAGCCCATGGTCGCGCCATACTCGGGAGCCATGTTGGCGATGGTCGCGCGGTCCGGCAGGGAAAGGGCGGTGGCACCGGGGCCGAAGAACTCGACGAACTTGCCGACCACGCCGTGCTTGCGGAGGATTTCCGTGATGCGGAGGGTGAGGTCGGTGGCGGTGACGCCTTCGTTGAGGTCGCCGGTCAGGTAAACCCCGACGACTTCCGGAACGAGGAAAGTGACTGGCTGGCCGAGCATCCCGGCTTCCGCCTCGATGCCGCCCACGCCCCAGCCGACGACGCCGAGGCCGTTGATCATGGTGGTGTGGGAGTCGGTGCCGACGAGGGTGTCCGGATAATAGACGCCGTTCTTCTCAAGCACGCCCTTGGCGAGGAACTCGAGGTTCACCTGGTGGACGATGCCGATGCCCGGAGGCACGACGGAGAAGGTTTCGAAGGCCTGCTGGCCCCACTTCAGGAACTCGTAGCGCTCGCGGTTGCGGATGAACTCGATCTCCATGTTGCGGTCCAGCGCGGCCTGGGAGCCCGAGAAATCGACCTGCACCGAGTGGTCGACGACGAGATCGACCGGCACCAGCGGCTCGATCTTCTCCGGCGACGCACCCCGTTTCACAGCGGCGTCACGCATGGCGGCCACATCGACGAGGAGCGGCACGCCAGTGAAGTCCTGGAGGACGATTCGGGCGACGGTGAAGGGGATTTCATACTCGCCGGTGGCCTTGGCGTTGTAGTTGGCGAGGTTCTGAACGTCGGCCTCGGTCACTTTCCGACCGTCCACGCAGCGGAGGACGGACTCCAGGACGATCCGGATGGAAACAGGGAGACGGGAGAGGTTCGGGAAGCCCTGTTCGGCGAGGGCCGGCAGTGAATAGAATTTTCCCTGGGCTCCGGAGCCGGTGGTGAAGGTGCGAAGTGTGTCCATCGTTCGAGGTTTCAAGTGCTTAGCAGAAAAGGTGCCGCTTGGGCGGTCGTCGCGCGCGAGGGTAGGGGGGGAGGCCGATTTGTCAAAATGTTCCAACAGGGGAAAGCTGCTGATTTCAACGATTGCGGAGAGCTGGCGGTCCGTTCTAGCCTGCCTGCGTGAAACCCACTCTCTGGCTGTTGGCGCTGGTCCTTTCCGGCGGAATCATGAGCTGTTCCATGGTCAACCCGGATCTCGGGAACATGGCGGCTGACGACAGCCGCGCCGTCGGTGGAATTTCCGAAGTGCCGAATCCGAATCAGGCGATGGCCTCAAAGAGCAAGACCCCGCTCAAGACCCTTCAGCGTGGTCACGAGGTTTACATGCTCAATTGCGGGCAGTGCCACGAATACAAGCTGCCGGAGAAGATCGACATCGAGGACTGGGAGGACGCGATGCCGAAGATGATCGGCCACGCGGGTCTCGACAACGCCGATGAAAAGGCCGTCCTCGCCTATGTGAAGGCCGTGAAGATCGTCAAAGGCGCGATGTGATCAGCGGTGGATGTCCTTGTCCGACCACGTGACAGGCTTTCCATCTCGGGTGGGCTTGTTGCCTTCCTGGGTGAAGGTCGCGCAGAGTCGAAGGATGAACGGCGGCTTGTTCCATCCGGGGAAGTTCCTGTGGTAGGTCACCTGGTTGTGCCTGCGACCAGGATGGCGGTGCACGCGATGGATTCTAGGCGGTTGCTCTCGACCAGCACTTCGGGATCTCCGAGATCGCGTGGATTCCGGGGCGTAAATCTTTCCCGGGATCTGCAGCGGCTTGCCCTCGACCGAAAGATTCTCACGCAGCTCACCATGCGTCTGGCTGGCGAGTGGGAGTTCATCGGCGTGAAGGAGCATGGAAAGACCAAAGGCAAAGGCGAAAGCTCGTGGAACCCATGGTCAGCGAACGGGACGGTCGGATCACCGCGCTTCGCAGCCGAGTGGAAAGCAGATTGATCGCCGTGCTTCCGCTCTTCCTGCAGCGGAGTGTCACCGCCTTTAGGCCGTGCCGAGCTACAGACTGAAGTCTTGGCGATGGCCTGACTGCGCGGCCCCGGTCACCATTCATCATCTTCCAACCACCTCATCATCACTCCACGATCAACGAAAGCGGCAGGTCGATGAAGAAGCGCGTGTCTTGTCCGGGAACCGAGGTCACTCCGATCGTTCCACCGTGTGCCTCGATGGCGCGCTTGACGATTGAAAGCCCGAGTCCGGTGCCCTTGATCTCCTGCTGCGAGTGGTGCTTTTCCACCCGGTAGAAGCGCCGGAAGATATGGGGAAGGTCCGCACTGGGGATGCCGACACCATTGTCCGATACCCAGATGCGCACGCCGTGGGGCTGACGGATGCAGCCGATCTCGATGCGCAGTCCGCGATGCGGATTCTGCTTCAGGGCGTTCTCGACGAGATTGAAGAGCACCTGGGTCCAATAGAAACGATCGCCGTTCAGCCGCAGGGTTTCCTCGGGCATGGTGACGTGGACGTCGGCCTGCTGCTGGCTGATGACGGATTCCAGACGTTCCAGAATGTCATGGATGCACGAGCGGAACTTGAAGGGCTCCATCTTCAACGCGGCGGCCTCTCCGGATTCCAGGCGGGAAATGACCAGCATGTCCTCGACGATGCGCGAGATGCGGTCGGAGTGCTTGCGCATGACAGTCAGGAAACGCCGGGTGATGTCGCGCTCATCGAGCATGCCCTCATCGAGCAGGTTCTCGAGATAACCGTTGATGATGGCCAGCGGCGTGCGGAGTTCGTGCGAGGCATTCGCGACGAAGTCCTTGCGGACCTGTTCGAGCTGGTGCTCGGATGTGACATCGCGGATCACCACACGTGTGAGGGGGTTGGAGTCCGGAGAGTCTGGAAGGCGGGCCGCATCGATGATCCAGGCGTTGACGCCGCGGGTTTCAAGGTCACCGCGCGGCGAGGTTTGCTGTGGCAGGACGACACGCGATTGCACCGGTTCGCCGGTTAGAAGGCAGTGCAGCAGGGCCTCGGCGAGACGACCGTCGAGAAAGGCCTCGCGGACCTGACGATCAAGGATCTCACGACCCTCGAAAAGGGCACGGGCCGCCTTGTTGGCAAAGCGGATGGTTTCCCCGGAATCGACCAGGAGGAAGGCATCGCCGAGT
>JAIXVN010000604.1 GCA_027483005.1 Verrucomicrobiaceae bacterium | reverse complement strand
GCCTGATCGAGGGCCCAACGGGTGATCGCTTCTTGATCGTCGCTGGAGTCGATGGCGCGGCAGAGCGAGGGGACGATGTCGCGCCCTGAAATGTCCGCCAGCAGGGGCAGGGCTTCATTTCGGAGTCGATTGCGGGCGGTAAAGTTTTCCGCATTGGAGGCATCTTCCCGCCAGGTCAGGCCGCGAGACACGAGGAACTCGCGGAGGTCATGGCGGCGCACGCTGAGAAGAGGACGGATGAGTTCGAGCTTTTTCCCCTCGGCAACGATCGGCTGAACCTCGTGCATGGCCTTCGCGCCATGGGAGCCTCGCAGCAGGTTCCAGAGCATCGTCTCCGCCTGATCGTCGGCGTGATGGGCCAGCAGGACGCGCGGGCAGCGGTGAAGTCGGGCGCAGTGGGCGAAAAAGCGATGTCTGGCCTCGCGGCCTGCGGTTTCCAGCGAGATGCCTTTTTCTTTGGCCAGAGATGCGACGTTTTCATGACCGATCTCGCAGGCGAGGTGATGTGACTTGGCGAGCGAGGCCACGAATCCGGCATCGCCCTTCGAGTGTTTGCCGCGCAGGCCGTGGTCGAGATGGCAGACGATGAGATTGGAAAAGCCGGCTTCGATCAACAGGTGCAGCAGCGCCACGGAATCCGCGCCACCGGACACGGCCACGAGGTGGCGTCGGGTCTTCGAGGTGTGGAGCAGCCAGGGCGCGTGCATGAGGGAGGAAAGCACGAAATTCGAAATCGGAAATTCGAAACGAAGCCCCCTCAAGGGAGGAACTGCGGGCGGGAGAGTGTCCGAAGCGTTGCCGTAGGGGCAAGGGCTATCGAGGGCCAAGGCGGCGAGAATCACTTCCCCGGGGGATCACCGGCACTGCGCGAGGCGGGGCCGACGCCCGGAAATTGAAACCTTGTTCCGCAGTGTCGCCTGGTGCGGGGGAGGTGTCGCCGGGTGAAGCACCCTGCAATGACATCAAGATAGCTCGATTTGCAAGGAACGCAGCGACGTGAACGCGGTTGAGCCTGATGGTGGGATACATCCTTGCCTGTAGCTGCCGATGAAGAGCCAACTTCTGGCCACTGATTCGACCCCGAACGCTTTGTGCACCGTGCGTTCGATGCGGAGCTGAAGCCTGGGAAATGAACCGGATCGAGTGGGGGAAACGTGGCAGGCGTCACTCCTGCTGTTGCTCGGACTGTTCTGGCAGGCTCGACTCGAATTCCATGTCGCCCTCGGCTTTCAACTGGCCGTCTTTGGAGAGGACGATCACTCCCTCCTTCTTCGAGATTCTGCCAGGGAGGCCTTCCCCCGTCACTTCAGCCGGTGCGACCAGCAGGATCTCATCCTCCTCACCAGGCCGGATCGCGCTGGCGGAGAAAATCATTCCCTGGTGATTCTGAAACTTCACCGGACCCTCGCTGCCGGACTCGGTGATCGTGCCTTCCAGCACGGTGACCCTTTTTCCGAGCAGGATCGGTCGGTTCTTGAGGGTAGGGCGAGCTGGAGCGGATCGTGGAGTGGAGTTTTCCCTGCTCGTAGGAGCCGCAGAAGAGGCGCTTTCGTGGTTCGGCTCCTGATATTCTGCGGGATTGCGGGAACCGCTGCGGCCGCCCTTGGTGCCGACCAGCCAGCAGGCCACCGCCAGCAGCAAGCATCCAAGCGTGAGGAAAACCTTCTTCATTTCCAAGGGATGGCAGCCACAATGACAGGTCGATGGCTTTGTGGAGCGCCGCCCTCCGAAGCTCAAGCCAGGGCCTTGGTGATGAGTTTCGCGGGTTCCACTCCGATGAGTTTCTGATCGAGGCCGCGATAGGGGAAGGTGAGGCGGTTGTGGTCGATGCCGAGCTGGTTGAGCATCGTTGCATTGAGGTCGCGGATGTGATGCGGGTCCTGGGTGATGTTCCAGCAGAAGTCATCGGTCTCGCCGACAGAGGTGCCGCCTTTCACACCTGCACCGGCCATCCAGATCGAGAAGCAGCGACCATGGTGGTCGCGTCCGGCGACGGGGGAACCGAGGGCACCTTGCGAGTAAACGGTGCGACCAAATTCACCTCCCCAGATGACGAGGGTGTCTTCCAACAAACCGCGCTGTTTCAGGTCGGTGATGAGGGCGGCGGAGGGCTGGTCGGTGTCGCGGCACTGGTTGGGCAGCTGTTTCGTGATCGCGATGTGCTGATCCCAGCCGCGATGGAAGAGCTGGATGAAACGCACACCACGCTCGGCGAGGCGGCGGGCGAGGAGGCAGTTGGCGGCGTAGGTTCCGGGCTTGCGGGATTCCGGGCCGTAGAGGTCGAAGGTGGCGGCCGACTCGTCGGAGAGATCGGTCAGCTCCGGCACGGAAGCCTGCATCCGGAAGGCCATTTCGTAGGCATGGATGCGGGCGAGGGTTTCCGGATCACCGACGTCATCGGCGAAGCGTTGGTTGAGTTTTTCCAGGTCGTCGAGCTGGGCGCGGCGCTGCTCGCGGCTGACGCCGTCGGGATTGTCGAGATAGAGCACGGGATCGGCTCCGGCGCGGAGGATCACTCCTTGATGCTGCGATGGCAGGAAGCCTGCGCCCCAGAGGCGGGAGAAGATCGGCTGGTCGGGATTCTTTCCGGTGCCCTGGGAAATGAGGACCATGTAGGCCGGAAGGTTGGCATTGTCGGTGCCGAGACCGTAGCTGACCCAGGCACCTGCCGAGGCGTTGCCGAGCTGCATCGAGCCCGTGTTGATGAGCGTGATGGCGGGGTCGTGATTGATCGCCTCGGTGTGCATCGAGCGGACCACGCAGATGTCGCCGGCGATCTTCTGGGTGTAGGGAAGCAGGTCGGAAATCCACACGCCGGAGGGGCCGCAGGGCTTGCCGGGGGCGATGGGCTGGACCACGGGAAAGTTCGACTGCCCGGCGGTCATGCCGGTGACGCGCTGATCGCCGCGGACCGAGGGCGGGAGGTTGCTGCCGTGTAGCTTGGTGAGGATGTCCTTGCCATCGAAGAGATCGACATGCGACGGACCGCCGGACTGGAAGAGGTAGATCACCCGCTTCGCCTTCGGAGCGATGGTGCGGAAGGCGGCCATGTTTTCCTCATTCGGCTGCTCGCCACGCGCGAGCTTCGCCAGCGAGGGAAGCAGCATCGAGGAAAGCGCGACATGCCCGAGACCATTGGCGGCCTTTCCAAGGAAGGCGCGGCGGGAGTAGGTGAAGGGGTTCATGGTAGAGATCGGAGATCATGGATCGGGGATCGGAGATCAGAGGTAGAGTTTCGAACTACCATCTCCGATCTGTGATCCACTATCGGCGCGTCAGCGCCTCGGAGAGGTTGAAGAGAGTGGAGGTGATCTGCGTCCAGGCGGCGAGTTCGTGGGCGGAGGCGACCGGCTTTGGAGCAACCTCGCCGATGCCCAGGAGTTCGAGCGCGGAGGCTTCGTCTGACTGGTAGCGCTGGCGTTCGCGCTTCAGGGCGGATTCCAGGGTGCCGAGTTCGGAAGCGGTTGGCGGGCGGGACGTGACCTTCAGGAATCCGGCGGAAAGTCGATCGCGATCGCCTGGATACGACGTGCCTAGTAGTTTCTCGGCGAGGGCGCGCGAGGCCTCGACGAACTGCGGGTCATTGAGGGTGACGAGGGCCTGGAGCGGGGTGTTGGTGGGCAGGCGGCCGATGGAGCAGATTTCCCGGTTCGGGGCATCGAAGGTCGAGAGGTTGGTCGGCGGGAGGGTGCGCTTCCAGTAGGTGTAGAGCGAGCGGCGGTGGAGCTTTTCCCCGTGAT
>JAIXVN010000235.1 GCA_027483005.1 Verrucomicrobiaceae bacterium | reverse complement strand
GGGTCGTCATTTCCTACTCCCCATGACCGCCGTCCCAGGGTCCAGCCTGTGGGTGGAACTTTTCCAGCCTGCCTGTCTCAAACAGATCGTCATCCGGCTGGGGGCGTGGATGATCGGGCGACCGATGCAGCGTCTTCTCCATTCAACCATCCGCCTGTTGCTGCTGTTCACGTTGACAGGCATGGCGGCGGCTCAGGACGATCAGCAGCCCCAAGTCGCGGGATATTGGCTGGCGAACCGCTTCTCGGTCCGGATCAGCGAGGTCGAGTCCAGGTTGAATGCCATTTTCGGTGAGCTCCACCATCTCCCGGTCATGCCGGATCTGGACGCCCTTGGAACCCACGGCTTCCATTCGAACTTCACGGCGACCTCCGAGGACAACTGGTTTCAGATCGAATGGGAAAGGCCTCAGCGGATCGATGCCGTCGCGATGATCCCGACCCGCCTGACCACTCAGAGCGGGGATCGTTCGAACTACGGCCTGCCGAACAGCCTGAGGATCGAGGTCAGGAAGGTCGGCGCCTCGGACTTCGTGCCCCTGCACACGATCCTTGATACCCACCTCGACCAGCGTCGCGGCGATCCCTTGTTCGTGGCCCTTCCTCCGATGGAGGTGCTCGGCCTGCGATTCGTGCCCGTGGACCTGCCCACCCTGCCTGGCAAGATCGTCCGCTTCTTCTCGCTTTCGGAATTGATGGTGTTCGACGGGAAACGAAACGTCGCCGCGGAAGGTCAGCTGTCCGCGCCCTACAGCATCGACACCGAGGAGGGCTGGCACCTTCACTACCTGATCGACGGGCAGTCACCGCTCGGGCCCCCGGAGTTTCCGCTGCCGGGCAACAGCCTCGGATGGCATGCGGACAACGCGGAGCGCCCGGATGCGAGCTGCTTCGCCCGCATTGACCTCGGTGCCAGACGAAAGTTCGAGGCCATCCGCCTGACGGCTGCCCGTGGCGATTCGCCGATCAAGGGCCCAGGGTTTGGATTTCCACGATCCTTCAAGCTGGAGTGTTCGGACTCGGAGGAGGGTCCATGGAAAGTGCTGTGGACCACTGATGGCATGGATTTTCCGAACCCGGGCTACAACCCGGCCACGTTCCATTTTCAGGAAGCGGAAGGGCGTTTCGTCAGGCTCATGGTGACGAAGTTCGATGCACCGGATCGGCTCACGACGCCGCGCGTGCTCCTTTCGGAGTCTGAGATCCTCCATCAGGGCAGGAACCTCGCCCTGGGTTGTCCGGTGGTGACCAGCGACTCTCGGGACTTCATTCCCCATGATGCCACCAGGATCTGGAGCAGTGCGGGCCTCACCGACGGATTCTCCTCCACTGGAAGAATCATGGAGCTGCGCGATTGGGCTGAACAGCTCTCGAGACGCTTCGACCTCCTGCTTGAGAAGAAAGCCCTGCTGACCGAGCGGGACAAGATCGTCAGCCGGTTTCACAACCTGTTCCTGTTCTCGATCTTCAGCCTCCTCGGCCTTTCGATCCTCGGCATGATGGTCTGGCAGATCCGGATCCGGCTCGGCAACCGCCGCCAGGTGGCCGCCCTGCGACGCAGGATTTCCAGCGATCTCCATGACGAGGTCGGCAGCAATCTGGCCACCATCGCCCTCCTTTCCGAACTCGCCCCGAGCCCCGGCCATCTCGACGACATCAACCGTCTTTCCCGGGAAACGACCCAGTCGCTCCATGAGATCGTCGACATCACCCTCGCTCCCAAGCGCGCCAGAAAGCCCATCGCCGACCGCCTCCGGGACATCGGTTCCTTGATGCTCCGCGAGCACCAATGGACCTTTGAAGGACACGCCGCTCCGGAGATCGATCTCGAGCAGCGCCGGAATCTGATCTTCTACTTCAAGGAGTCCCTCCACAACATCATCCGGCACGCCGAGGCGACGAGCGTCGCGATCACGCTGGAGGAGACCGATCAGAAACTCCGTCTCACCATCACCGACGATGGAAAAGGCATCGCCAATCCCTCCACGGACGTGTCCGGAAAGCTCCACACTCTCCGCCAGCGCGCGGACTCCCTCCAGGGCGAGCTTCTGGTGGATTCCTCACCCGAATCGGGCACCCGCCTGACCCTGATTTTCCCATTACTCCGCAAATCCCGAAAATGAGCCCTTCCTCCAAATCCGCCCCGCGCCAGATCGGCCTCATCGAGGATCATCAGGACTATCGCCGCGTCCTCCAACAGGCCATCAACTCCAGTCCCCATCTCATCTGCCAGCATGCCTCCTCCTCGGTGGAAGCCTTCCTGGCAGATACCGCCACGACCCCGAAAATGGAGGTCATCCTACTCGATCTGAATCTCCCCGGCATCCATGGCGTCGCCGGCATCCCCATGCTCTTCCAGCGTTTTCCCGATGCCAGGATCCTGGTGCTCACCGTCTATGACCACAAGCCGGTCGTGCTCGAGGCGCTGGCGGCCGGAGCCAGCGGCTACCTGCTGAAGGCCGACCGCCTCGACACCATCCTCCGTGGCATCGATGAAGCCCTCAGCGGCGGCGCGCCCCTCAACAGCCACATCGCCCGGATGATCCTCACCACGTTCAATGCCGTGCGCCCGGCCGCACCCGAGATCGATCTAACGGATCGCGAGCGTGAGATCCTTTCCCTGCTCGCCAAGGGCCTGATCAAGAAGGAGATCGCCGATCAGCTCAGCGTCTCCTACCACACGGTCGATACCCACGTGCGCAACATCTATGGCAAGCTGAAGGTCCACAACCTCTCCGGGGCCGTGGCCAAGGCGATCCAGCTCGGACTGGCTTGACAACCGGATTCACGGACCGCCCGGCCTCACCCGCCGGCGTCCGATGGAGTTGCACACAGCGGGTGAAGGCCTTGCTCCAGCATTCTCTCGCGTGTTCTCGCGATGGAAATGAAGCCTCGGGCGGAGCATGGTGGATCGTGTATGGAAGCCGGTTTTTGATCGGCCCCTCAACTTCACTTCCATTCAAACCCATCATGAAGCCCCTTCGCGCACGCCTTGCGCTCTCCACCATCGTCGTCGCCTGCTGCCTCAGCCAGCCACTATCCGCCGCCACCTTCACCTGGGACACCGCAGCCAGTGACTCGGTCATCACGGGGGGCGCAGGCACCTGGGATGCTGGAATCTCCGGCACCGCCAATTGGACCCAGGACGCTGGAGCCACCAATGTCACCTGGCCGGATGATGCCTCGGCAAATGAGGCGATCTTCGGCGGCACCGCAGGTGAGGTGGCCATCAGCGGCAGCGGTGTTACAGCCAATGCCCTGACCTTCACCACCACCGGTTACACGATCAGCGGCGGCACCCTGTCCTTGAACGGAGCCACCCCAACCGTGACCAGCGGCGTCACGGCCACCATCAGCGCCCCACTCTCCGGCAGCACCGGCCTCAGAAAAAGCGGCAATGGCACCCTGATCCTCTCGGGCAGCAACAGCTCACTCTCCGGAAATCTCGTGCTCACCGGTGGCAACAGTGGCAACAACGCTGGCGTTCAGTTCCAGAACGATGCGGCTGTCGGAGGCATCACCTCCATCGAGGTCCAGAACAACACCTTCCTGGGACTTTCAGGAACCACCACCGGCTCCGGAGTCTCCTACACCGTCAGCGGCGGCGGCGGCACGACTGCTCCCTCGGGAGCCATTCGTGGCGTGGCCGGCACCAACGTCGTCAACGGCCCCGTCAGCATCGCCAGCAGCACCGTCCGCTTCTCAAACATTGGCACGGCAACCAGCTCCCTGACCTTCAATGGCGCGGTCACGTCCACCAATCCCACCTTTGGCCTCGTCATCCGCAACGCCACCAGCCAGGGCGTGATCTTCACCAACACCGGCAACAGCTGGGGCGGACTCACCGACTGCGCGGAAGGCTCGGTTTACTTTTCGTCCGGAAGCCTTCCTTCGACCTCCGCCCTCCAGGTTGGCTCGGTCACGGCAGTGGACTTCGGGACCAATGGAACCTTCACCCGCGCGCTGGGAAGCGCCGCCGGTGAGATGCGGTTCTCGAAGGCAAATGACGGCCAGCGTGCCAACGGCTTCTCGGCACGCGGCGCGGATTTGACGGTCAATCTCGGTGGCTCGGCTGCCGACATCCTCTTCCTGACCACACTTCCCAAAACCAACTCCACCACGGCCACCACCGCTTCCCCCACAGTGACCCTCACCGATGCCACCGGGGTCATCGCAGGCATGTCCGTCGCCGGCACCGGAGTTTCGACGGACACGCTGGTCTCCACCGTCGTTGGAAACGTGGTCACCCTGAACAAGAACGCCACGATCGCCGCCAATGCCGCGCTGACCTTCTACGCGGCCCAGGACAACACCCGCTACAACTCCAGTGTGCTCACGCTCAACGGGGCGAATGCCACTCACGCGATCACCGTTCAAAATCCTCTCGACCTCAACGGGGCGAACCGTGTCATCCAGACCTCCACCAACACCGCCACGCTCACCGGCGGTCTCAAGAACTCCGCCACCGCAGCCGCTGGTCTCCGCAAGACCGGTGCAGGCACCCTTGTTTACGATGCGGGATCCTCAAGTACCGTCTCGCTGCAGTCGTTGCAGACGGGCGCTGGAACCGTGGAGGTGAAGTCCGGAACCCTGACCGTCGCCAACGGGGCCGGTACCACCTACTCCGCTGCCATGAACGGCTTCACCGTCGTCGGCGGCAGCACCTTCCGCCTCACAGGCGGCACGGTGAATGCCAAGGTCGCCAGCTCGGTCTTCACGGCCGGCCACACCACCGGAGGCACCGGCAACTTCATCCAGGACGGCGGAACCTTCGATGCCGGCGGAGCCGAAATTCTCAACGCTTACGGTGCCGCAGGGACCACCACGATCAACGGTGGGCTTTTCATCTGCGGACCCTTCCGCGTCGCCCAGAGCACCGGCACTCTCAATCTCAATGGCGGCACCCTTCGCGCCAACAATCTTTCCCATGGAAACACCACCAGCACGGTGAACTTCAACGGTGGCACCCTGCAGGCGAAGGCCACCTCCACCATCTTCGTCCCAGCCACACTCACCAACGCCGTCGTCCGTGCGGGCGGTGCAGTCATCGATAGCAACGGCTTCAACGTCACGATCGCCAAAGCCCTCACCGAGGACAGCGGCTCCACCGGCGGCGGACTCACCAAACTCGGCAACGGCAACCTCACGCTTTCGGCGGCCAATGCCTACACCGGTGCCACCACCGTCAACGCAG
>JAIXVN010000608.1 GCA_027483005.1 Verrucomicrobiaceae bacterium | reverse complement strand
TCCTGGGCCTCAAAGTGGGATCGCGTTTCATCTTCGGATCCTGCCGCGTGAACCGCGCCTAACAGACCCGGAGTGGACGAATAGAGCGCGGCCAATTGCTTCGCGAACCCCGGAGGCGCATGGCGACCGAGCCCGAAGTCCTCCAACGACTGCACCGCCGCACAGGACGGGGCACCGCGCAGGCACTCGGGAAGCTGCGCCCCGATCGCGACTGCGGTGAGCGGAGAGTTTCCGGCGTCAGGTCGGACGCGCAGGAACCTCCCGAGCCAGCCACCGGCCGCCAGCCCGCCATGTTCCATGAAATCCTGGGCCTCGAAGTGGGATCGCGTTTCATCCTCGGATCCTGCTGCGTGCACCGCGCCCAGCAGTCCATCCTGCCAAAGCGGGTGCAGGACCGCGAGTTGGGGATTGAGGCCGAAGAAGCCATCGAGATCCGTCAACTCGGATTTCTTCAGGCCGATGGTGGGACGGGCGCGATGATAGGCATCGTCGCCATGTGGCACGAGCAGGTGCAGGCCATCCGCGCCGCCGCGCAGGAACACGACGACCAGTGAGCAGTCGAGATCGCGTTCTTCGGAAAGGATGGCGGTGGCGGACATGATCTAACAGAGTTGGAAGGCCGGACTCGCCAGGATCAGGGCCAGCGGTGCACCGGAGTCCAGCGCGGCCGTCACTTCGGACTCGGTCGGAGTCCGGCCCAACAGATGGGCGGCCAGCTCACGCTTGCCTCCTGCGGCGGAGACGAGCGTTTTCATCTCGATCGCGGTGCCCTTGATGGCGTTCGCGGCGAATTCGGAGGCGAACCTCCAGCGCCAGAGCAGCGTGGCCATCCATGGCTCGGGCTCCAGCGGATAGCCATCCGGCGTCGGATACTGGAAAGGTGCGTGCCCCATCCGCAGCAGGTAATCCTGAAGCTCCGGTCCGGCATTTGTTTCAGCCCCGCAGGCCCTGAGCGCAGAGACGACGAAATGAAGCGGACGCTTCACCAGCCCGCCGCGCGCGGCCCAGAACGACTCGTGGTTGAAGAGCGTGACGAGGACCTTTCGGATGTCGCCGCCCGTTTCGAGAAAGGTCGCGGCAACGGCGGATACCACTGGCAAAGGCGGATGGTCAGCGATGAAACGGCGGCAAAGTTTCGTCGCCAGGTGCATCGCGGTGGCGGGATGATGAGCAACGATTTGGATGAGGCGATCGAGATCCCCTTTCCCCAGGCCTGCCGGAATCCTTTGCCCGAGCATGGTCTTCTCCCCATCATCGTGACGCTGTGCCTGGAACTCGACCTTGCCCACGGCGAAGCGGGCCTTCTTGCGCTCGTGCACGGTCCAGCCTGTTAGACAGCGCGCCGCCTCCATCACGTCCTGCTGGGTATAGCCGCCATCGATCCCGAGGGTATGGAGTTCCAGCAGCTCGCGCCCGTAGTTCTCGTTGGGCTTGTCGTGCTCGGAATCGCGACGATTCACCCGACCATCGAGATACCAGAGCATCGATGGACTGAGCGCTGAGCCCTTGAGAAGCTCGGAGAAATTCCCCATCGCATGCCTGCGGATCACGTGGCGGTCATCGAGCGGCTTGAGCCAGCGCGAATCGCCTTTCGAGGGATCGATGTTGAAGTGGTCCGACCAGAAATCGACCATCACCTCGAAGAGTTGCCGCTTGGAATGCAGGGTGCGCTGAAGCTTGTCGCGGGTCAGTTGATCGAGCAGCTCTGCCGGCGAGTATTCCAGCAGCTCCCCCGCCGGCCAGGCGGAGAGCGCCTCGAAATGACGGCTGCGCTTTTCCGACTCGGGATCGGCGATCGACTCGGGATCGAACTGCTCCGCGATGAAGGCCTTCGCCCCCATGGCCGAAACCCGTTGATGATCGCCGGGACGCGGGCCGAAGGTCAGGCGATTGATGGCGTGGCTGGCCTCGTCGATCTCCGCCGAGGTCGAGGCACGGAAGGGTCCGATCGCATCGGGATCCGCCGACAGGAACGACGCGAACCAGCTCGACATCGCCGAGAACCCGCCGACTCCGGCCAACGCGCCACCGGCGGCAGTCGCCTGAAGGAACCTGCGTCTGCTGGTCTCGTTCATGGCTGGACGGGAGGAAACTCCGGAACCGGAGGCGGCGACGCAGGAGCTTTCTTGAACCACGCGAGCACCGAGGCCCCGAGTCCGGCGGCGATCATCAAGGGCATCAGCAGCAACTGGCCCAGCACCGGAAGGAGCAGCGTCAACGAAAGCACCACGCCACCGCGCAGCACGCCGCGCCAGGCTTGCCCGTCATCGACCTTCGAACGCAGTCCGGAGCCGATCCGTTTCGCGAGGCCTGCGCTGCCGATCAGGCCACAGAGGATCGGCGCGGCGACCAGGAAAAGGCCGATCCATTTCAGCGCGGCAGGAAAGGCCTTGAGGATGGCCAGGCCCACACCGATGGGGATCACTGAAAGCAAAAGGCCTATCAAGCAAACCACCACGGGCCGCGCGAAGTTCGCCTCGCAACGCTCGACATGCCGGGGAAACAACGCGGTCGCCGCCAGCCAGTAACCGACGAACATCAGGAAAAATCCGAGTGTCAGAAACACCCAGGCGAGCACGTTGGCGGTGGTGATGTATTCCATGACGGCACTGGCAGGCTGACAGGCTTGGACGGGAACGCAATGTCGCGGAAGTCTCCAACCGCATTTACGCTAGGGAAGGCCGCACTTCTTTCCGGGGCCAGTGGGATTGCTAGCGTCGCCAGGTTGGACTCAAGGATGCTGGCCCACGTTGACTTGCATTCCCACTGCTGCATTTTCGGACATCTAGGATTCCTCGGCATCCTCGGCATCCCGCCCCCATCCAAAGCGTGCAGGTCCCCAGGCCCGCCGCTCCAATCCCGACGAACGAATGATTTCCCCACATCCATCTGATTCCGGCAGTTCGATTTGCGGCTCGGCTTCGGCCATGGGTGGAATCGGAAAAAGGACACCTTTCCTGCACGCCT
>JAIXVN010000526.1 GCA_027483005.1 Verrucomicrobiaceae bacterium | reverse complement strand
TCGGTGTTCTTGTCTTCGCGGTCAGCCATGAATCAGTGTGGGGTGCTCAACCACTGGATGGCCTCGCGAAGGCCGGGTTGCAATTCGTTTTTTCCAGACCGGGCGTCCGGCTTTCGCACTGGCCAAGTGGATTCCCGGGTCGTAGAAATCTCCAAGCTGTCCCGATGAGCGAACCAGATCCCGAAACCTCCATTCCGTCGCGGCCAACCGGCCAGCGGCTGCAGCCGCCTGCGAACCGCCTTGCCAAGGAGACCTCGGAAAAGGACCTCTGGGAATTGGATCCGGATGAGGGGCCCCCGCCGCAGCAGGAGGAGGAACCGCTTCCGATACTCGGACCCGAGGCCATTCCAAAGCCCCGCTTCAAGGCACCGAAGGCAGTTGAGAGATCTCCCCGACCACTTCCTGCCTCGAATCTGGAGGACGGCGAGCCCGCTGTCCGCCAGCCTGCTATCGGCCGCCTGAGCCAACGGAATGCAGAACCGACCCGCCGCTCGATGCGGCACGATGACATCGGGGATCTGGACGAGACCGAGGACGCCTGGGAGGTCGAGCCAGCTGCCGAAGAGGAGCAAGAACATCCGGCCGATCCAGTCCCCGAAGTCACCACCCCGACTGCGGTCGAGGACGAGGGAACCGATTCAGAGGCTCCTGAAAAGGTGGAGCAGGAATTCAGTGAGCCCGCCCAACCTCGAATGGACAGTGGTCCAATTCGCGAGCGGCTGGTCTTCACCATGATCGAGAAAGCCGGCCTGGCCCTTCTGCTCGCCGCTCTCATTGGCACCGGGATCTTCCTGCTGACCGCGAGCTTCGGTCACATTTCTAGCCGATCCGAGCGCGCCGAACGACCGGACTACCCCGTCAAGGGCAAGCTGATCCGCATTCTCAGCGCAGAAACCTACTGGCGCGAGCCCATCCGCAGCGGTCCCAAGGCAGAAACTGTCCGCAGGGAAACCCGGCTGGTCCCGGTCCTCAGGCTCGAACTCGAAGGCGGTCCCTGCGCCATCCGGACCTTTTTCCGCGATGACAAGGGCGAGTTTGTCGGAGACGGCGTGACGAGCACCGCCAGCAGCGGGACTCTGGAAATCGCGGCAACCGCTGGTTTCGAGGATCTCGGAGCCCATGCCGCCTACCGCACCGGAGAAACCCGCCCCTGGAAGATCGAGATTTTCGAGGCCCCATCCGTGGATTCCTCACGACAGGACTTCAAAAAACTCCTCGATCTTTCCATTTCCAACGACCGACGCTGATCTCATGTCAAAGACCCCCGTGACCCCGCTCGTGCCCAAGGAAGGATGGCACGTCATGCATCTCTTCTATCACATCGACCACTCCACCTGGTCGCTCTTCAGCGAGGATGAAAAGCGCCTCGCCAAGACCCGGCTCACCGAACTCGTCCAGGAGATCCGCGCCAATCAGGACACCCACCTGCTCACCTTCGCGGTCGCCACGCCAAAGGCCGACATCGGCTTCATGCTGCTGACGCCTGATCTCCATCAGGCCACTTTCTTCGAAAAGCAACTCACGCTTTCCCTCGGGCCCGACGTGCTTTCACCGGTTTACTCCTATCTCTCCCAGACCGAGCGCTCCGAATACACCACCTCCCGCGAGCAGTACGCCGCTGAGACCCTCGTCGCCGAGAAGTCGATGACCGAGGGCACCCCGGAGTTCGAAGCCGCACTCAAGGAATTCGACGACCGCATGGAGCATTACCTCCAGCACCGCCTCTACCCGCTACTCCCCGACTGGCCCGTGGTCTGCTTCTACCCGATGTCAAAGCGCCGCAGCGGCAGCGACAACTGGTATTCGCTCGACTACGAAGCACGCCGCAAACTGATGGCTGGCCACGCCCGCGTCGGCCGCACCTACTCGGGACGCATCCTCCAGCTCATCACCGGCTCCACTGGCCTGGACGAATACGAATGGGGCGTCACCCTGCTCGCCAAGGACACCATCGACATCAAGTCCATCGTCTACGAGATGCGCTTCGACGAAGTCTCCGCCCGCTATGCCGACTTCGGCGACTTCTACATCGGCATGCAACTGCCGCTCGACGAACTTTTCCGCCGCGTCTGCCTCTGAGCTGTTAGAGGAGGATCAGAATCAACCACAAAGCACACAAAGCGCCCATCAAGGATCTTTCCTTTGCGCTCTATGTGACCTTTGTGGTTGAACCTCTTCGATCCCCCTCAGGAACCCCGCATCAATCTGCCGAGCGCACTTTGCGGAAAATCAGCAGGCTCGCCACGCTCACCGCGATCGCCAGCCAGCCCAGGCGGTCGAAGTGCTGGAGCGACCCGTCCGTGCCCTCGGTCACCACCACACCGCCGATGGCCGCCGTAATGCCCGAGGCCAGATCACGGGCACAGGCGACCAGGCTCATGTAGGCCCCGCGACGCGCTGCCGGGACGGCCAGAGAAATCACCGCCTGCCCCGGAACGAAGCGGCCGCTGGCAAACATGAAGAAGATCCCGGCCAGCACCATCACCTCCCACACCTCGCGATGCCCGCTGTTCGTCAGCATCCAGATCACCGAGGAAGCCCCCGCCACCAGCACCACGTAGGTCTTGAACCGGCCATGCCGGTCCGCCAGACGGCCCACCCAGGGCCCGGTGAACACTGTCACCGCCCCGCCTGTTAGATAGACGAGAAAAAGGTGCTTCTCGGGCATCCCGACGTTCCCCACCAGATAGGGAGAAAGATAGGGGATGATCGTGAAATGGCCGAACACCATCGCCGTCATCAGCGCCAGCCCCCTCCACGCATTTCCATCCCTGAGCAGCGCCAGGAAATCCCTCACGGATCTCGACCGCCCATTCAGATGACCCCGCACCGGAGGGAGCGCACGCCACAGGAGGATCCAGACAAGACCCGCCACGCCCGCGACCACCAGAAACGGAGCCTCCCAGCGGAACCGCTGAGCCAGTTTCAAGCCCAGCGGCACCCCGAGCGCCGCCGCCACGGAAAAGGACGTCATGATGATGCCCATGCCCCGCGCCCGCCTTTCAGCAGGCACCACGTCCGCCACGATCGCCATGACCGTCGCCCCACCCACTCCGCCAAACGCTCCACACAAGGCCCGGGCGAAGAGCAACATCCCAGGCGTGTGGGAAAGTCCACAGACCAGCGTCGCGATCGCAAAACCCGCATAACAGACCAGCAGCAGCGCCTTCCGGTCAAAGCGATCAATGAACGGTGCGGCCGCCAGCCCCACCACTCCGGCGGTGATCGCAAAGGACGAGATCAGTGCTCCGAACTGCTGCGGATTGATGTCCAGTTCACGCATCAGCTGCGGCCCCAGCGGCATCATGATCATGAAATCCATGATCTGCGTGAACTGCACCGCCGCCAGCAACAGCAGGATCCACCGTTCGGAAATTCCGCGCACCTCTTCCTTCAATGGCTTCCGCATTCCTACGTTCATGGATCGCATTCAAACAACAAGACGGCGTCCACCTGGACGCCGTCCGCTCAATCCCTCACCCGATTTGCCTCCCGGGCAAGCGAGATCACTTTCGAATCTTGATTCTCAAGGCTCCTCAAGCCCCTCCATCTCCCTTTGCATCCGGTCCATCAACCGCTGCATGTCCTGCACGTGACGCTTCATCCGCTCGATGCTTTCCGCATCCGGTGCCGGTGCCATCCGGGGCGGGCGCGCCTGGCCACGACGCACTTGCGGCCTCATCGGATTCTCCTTGGTCACCTGCACCTTCGCCACCGACGGATCCGTCGCCGGACGTTTCAAGGTCGAGATGACTTCGGAGGCCGGAAGGATGAAACTGCGGGTCCGATCAGCACGGGCCACGGACAACCCGATGAAATTTCCCTCAAGATCCACAATCGGCCCTCCACACTGCTGCGGGCCGACCTGCATGTCGGTCTGGATCACACGTGAAAAACCATCCCTGACCCGGCTGATGTCGCCACCCATCTGCTCCATCTGCCGCAGCCTCGGGTTGGTCGGCATCGCCGTCGGCGGACGACTGCCAAGCAGCACCTCGACCTTCGCCTCCTCTCCCCCACGCGAGTAGAGCACCTCCACGCGGTCGCCCGGCTGCTTGTCGTTGAGCGAATTCCTCAACTCCATCAGCCCGGAAATCTGGCGGCTGCCGACCTTGAGGATGACATCACCGACTTTCAGACCCGCCGCAGCCGCACCGGCGTCGGGCTCGATCGTTCGGATCCGCGCGCCGGCGCCTTGGTAGTCGAGGTCGCCCATCAGTCCGAGATAGGCCT
The DNA here is from genome assembly GCA_027483005.1 of Verrucomicrobiaceae bacterium. Lineage (GTDB taxonomy): Bacteria > Verrucomicrobiota > Verrucomicrobiia > Verrucomicrobiales > Akkermansiaceae > Luteolibacter. The sequence goes on along the minus strand of JAIXVN010000526.1, from coordinate 2,749 downwards.
GCTTGGCCTCGCTCAAGGATCGTTCCAGGACGCTGACCACGCCGAAGCCCGCAGCCTTTCCATCGGGCCTCGGTGCCACCAGGAAACGCCCCAGCGCTGGCTCCGCCTTCGTGCTCCAGTTGACCACCGGAAGCGGAGCGCCTTCGATGCGGAGCACGGCGAGATCCTCCGATTCATAAACGCCCTCGATCTTCGCCGTCCGCGCGGTGCCGGTCGAGTCAATGACGCGCAACGGCCTGCGGCTGGCGGCCACTTCGCTCCACTTGGTCAACACTTGGTTGCCATCGCCGATCACCGCGCCATAACAGCTCTGGTTGGGCGCGGCCGATCCGATGAACACCACCGACGAAGCCGCCTTCCGGACCAAGGGCCCGAGGGACTGGAAAATCTCGGCCGTCTGGGCCTGCACGGTGGAGGCCTCTTCCGCCGTCAGCAGAGGAATGTCCTCCTGGGCGGAGACAGAAAGCGCGAGGGCCATGCACGTTCCAAGGCCACGGAACAGAATCGAATGCTTGTGGTTCATGCTCGAATCAAATGAAGGTTCAACGGTTTTCAAAAATCGAATCCATGCGGCCCAGCGTGACCATGATTTCGACGCTTTCCTGATCGCGCGTGACTCCCAGCTTGACCTTGTCGCCCGGCTGCTTCTTCGCCAGGGAAAGCAGCAGGTCTCGCCCGCTGGCCACCGCAGATCCATCGATCGACACCAGCCGATCCCCCACCTTCACTCCCGCCGCCGCAGCAGGAGATCGTGGAAACACTCCCGCAATGGGGACCCCCTTGCCGCGTCGATCCATCCCCATGTTGATGCCCAGCACCGGCATCTCCGGGTTGGCGAAGGGGTTCATCGAAAGCTGGCCCCACATCTCGCCCGCGATCAAGCGATCCCAGTCATCCTTGAAGCCATCCACGCCCGCGTGGTTGTTGTTCTTCAGGGACTCGCCGATCGAGGAATTCACCCCGATGATCCGGCCCTCCAGATCAAAGATCGGTCCACCGGAGTCGCCGCCAATCAGGGTGCAGTCGGTCGTGAAGAAATTGCCCGGTCCCTCGGAAACCACCCGCCCGAAACGCACCGGCGGCGTGCGCCCCGGATCATAGCCCGCCGAATGCCCCAGCGCCACGACCCAGTCCCCGGCCTCCAGCGGCTTTGACTCGCCTCGCGCCACAAAAGGCCACTCGCCCGGATCGGTGATCTTCACCATCCCGATGTCCTTCGAGAAATTCGCGCCCAGCACCCTGCCGTTCACCTTCTTGCCACTTGGAAACACCACCTCCAGCTCGTCCGCGCCCTGCACCACATGCGCCGCTGTTAGAATCAGTCCGTCCGCCGTCGTCACGACGCCGGAACCGGACGAACCGGTTCGGTCGGAAACGAGCGCCACGGTTGCCGGCAGCACCTTCGCGGAAACCGCCTCCACCTTTTTCTGAAGAGCCTGCAGCTCCTCCAAGGACTTCACCGATTCCCTCGCCAACAGCGGACTCCCCATCAGCAAGGCCATCACCACTGGAATGAACGTCTGTGTTTTCATGATTGCATTGCCGGTAGCGACGCACTCCTTCGCTTTCGTCTCACGGATCCTTCGTAGAAGGTTCACGAAACAAGGATGGCGGCCCGCCTCCCGGCACGCTACGTTTCGCCCAGCGATGCCGAAACGCAACCCGCCAGAATCCACTTCGTCAAAAAGTTCGATGCACCGCCAACGCCGCGAGCCCGAACCCGCGCGCGGAGCCCCAGGCGCGGTCTCGCTCCTGTTCCTCTGGCCCTTCCACCTGTTCCGCCTCCTGACCCAGCCGCTCGGCCTGCCACTTCGGCCTCTCGCCCGCTTCTTCGGCTATCCCTGCGTGGCCGGACTCTACGGACTCCTGATGATCTCGATCCTCTACGGCTACCGCGCCAGCGGCTACGACCTCGGGAAACTCAAATCGATGCCCGAACGCACGATCGTCCTCGACCGCAACGGCGAGGAACTCGGCCGCATCCACGGCGAAAAGCGCGACGTCATCCCGCTTTCCCAGGTCTCGGAAACCTTCCGCAAGGCCATCCTCGCCCGCGAGGACGAGCGCTTCTACCAACACGGTGCCTTCGACCCCATCGGCATGGCCCGAGCCATGCTCAAGAACCTCGAGGGCAAACGCGAAGGGGCCTCGACCATCACTCAGCAACTCGCCTCCGACGTCTTCCAGCTGAAGCGCAACGAAGGCCGCGGCGAGACCCTCAAGCAGCTCGACCGCAAGCTGCTCGAAATCGCCATCGGCATCCGCATCGAGTCGTCGATGGAAAAGGACGAGATCCTCGAGGCCTACCTCAACTCGATCAACTGGGGCCGCCAGATCCGCGGCATCGAGGAGGCCTCCCGCATTTACCTCGAAAAGCACGCCTCGGAACTCTCCCTCTCCGAGTCCGCCATGCTCGCAGGCATCGTCCGCGGCCCGGATGCCTTCAACCCCTTCCGCAGCCCCGCCGATGCCAAGCGCGAGCGCGACACCACCCTCGAACGCATGGTCGTCGCCAAGGCCATCACCCGCCAGGAGGCCGATGCCGCCAAGGCCGAGCCCATCGAGGTCAGACCCAAGTGGCGGCAGAAATTCCAGGAGTCCTACGCCATGGACGCCATCCGCCATGACCTCGAGTTGATCCTCGAAAAGGAAAACATCGGGCTCGGCGGACTGACCATCTCCACCACCATCGACAACCGCATCCAGAAAAAGGGCGAGGAGGCCCTCGACAAGCGCCTGCGCGAGGTCG
>JAIXVN010000605.1 GCA_027483005.1 Verrucomicrobiaceae bacterium | reverse complement strand
TCGACCATCTCGTCCGAGGGGCCGGACCGCTGGAGGGCTTCATTCGCTACATCCGGGAGAATCCACAGAAAGCGAAGTTGAAGCCCGGCGAGTTCCGGCTGAAGTAGCACAACTTTGCACGTTGTGAGCGTCTGATGGATGAACTTTGGGAGACCGGGTGATCCGTTTCTCCCAAAGCGCCGCACCCCACTCGCAAGTTTCAAACTTGCGCTACTTCTCAACCGCGGTTGCTGCGGTCTTCACCGCCGCCGGCACCCTTCTGGGCGCGCTTGCGGGCATTGGCATCGAGGATGCGCTTGCGGAGACGGATGTTCTGCGGCGTGGCTTCGACCAGCTCGTCGGCGTCGATGTATTCGATCGCGCGCTCCAGCGAGAAACGCAGCGCCGGGGTGAGCTTGGAGGTCTTGTCCTTGCCGGACGAACGCATGTTGTCGAGGTGCTTCTCCTTCACCGGATTGACGGGAAGGTCGCCAACGCGTGGGTTTTCTCCGACGAGCATGCCGCCGTAAACCGCATCGCCCGGGGCGACGAAGAGGATGCCGCGCTCCTCGAGCATCTGCAGCGAGTAGGGAGTGGCGGCACCGGAGTCCATCGAGACCAGCGTGCCGGTCGTGCGGTTCTGGATTTCTCCGGCGTGTGGGCCGTATTCCTTGAAGAGGTGGGACATGATGCCGTGGCCGGAGGTCAGGTTGACCAGCTCGGTTTCGAAACCGATGAGTCCACGGGTTGGGATGGTCGCCTGGATGAACACGCGGCCGGAAGCCTCGGTGTCCATGTGCTCCATCATGCCCTTGCGGTTCATGAGGATCTTGAGGATGCCCTGGGTGTAGTCACCGGGAGCTTCGACGTAGAGGGTTTCGAAGGGCTCGAGCAGCTTGCCGGCGTCATCGCGGCGGAAGATCACGACCGGACGGGAAACCAGCACCTCGAATCCTTCGCGGCGCATCTGCTCGACGAGGACGGCGATCTGCATCGAGCCACGTGCGGAAACATTGAAGACGCCGGAGGTGTCGGTGTCCTCGACGGTGATCGAAATGTTGGTCTTCAACTCACGCATCAGGCGCTCACGGATGGCGCGGGTGGTGACGTGCTTGCCTTCCTTTCCGGCGAGCGGGCCGTCGTTGATCGAGAACTGCATCGACACGGTCGGCGGGTCGATGGCGACGAAGGGAAGCGGGGCCTGGTCGGGGCTGCCTGCGATGGTTTCACCGATGTCGACGTTCTCAATGCCAGCTGCGATGCCGACGATGCCGCCTGCGCCGCAACCTTCGGAGTCGGTGGTGGCCAGACCGGAGTAGGTGAAGGTCTTCATCACCTTCGACTGCACCTTGGTGCCGTCCTGGCGGAGGAGGTAAACGGTGTCGCCCTTGGTGACGCTGCCGCCGAGGACCTTGCCGATGGCGACACGGCCGACGTAGTCATCCCACTCGATGTTCGAGACGAGCATGAGGAACGGAGCATCCGGATCGGCCTTCGGCGCGGGGATGTGCTCGACGATCTTCTCGAGAAGCGGGATGCAGTCCTTCCGCTCGTCCTCGGGATCGTTCATGAAATAGCCGTCGCGGGCGGAGCCGTAGCAGAAGGGGGCGTTGAACTGCTCTTCGTCGGCATCAAGGTCGAGGAAGAGCTCGAGCACCTGGTCGCGGACCTTGAGTGGATCGGCCAGCGGGCGGTCGATCTTGTTGACGACGACGATCGGCTTGAGGCCTTCCTGCATCGCCTTGCGGAGCACGAAGCGGGTCTGGGCCTGCGGGCCACCTGAAGCATCGACGACGAGCAGCACGCCATCGACCATTTTCATCACGCGCTCCACCTCGGCGCCGAAGTCGGCGTGGCCGGGAGTGTCGACGATGTTGATCGTGTAGCCGTTCCAAAGAATGGAGGTGTTCTTCGCCTTGATGGTGATGCCCTTCTCGCGTTCGAGGTCCATCGAATCCATCGCGCGGACCTGCGTGGCCTGGTTTTCACGGTAGGTTCCGCCGGCTTGCAGGAGCTGGTCGACGAGGGTGGTTTTCCCATGGTCAACGTGGGCGATGATGGCGAGATTGCGGATCTTGAGTGACATAACGAGGCGGCGGCAGTTCGTGCGGGCGGGGGCCTATGCCGGGTTTTGGGGCCTCTGGCAAGGGAAACGGCGTGGTGGGAGTGCAAAAAGGGGAGGGGGAGGGCAGTCCGGCAATGGAATCCAAGCACAGGTGGTGCCAATCCGCGCTGCTGCCTGGCTGGCGGAATGCTTGGAGATCGGGCCACGAGGGGGCTGTGAGCCCTGCCCTTGTTTCGGTCTCCCGGGCACTCGGCCGGAAGATGACGATTTTGTCTCTTTACTCGTGGAAGCTTTCTGACGGATTTTCCAGCATGAGACTCTTTCGGAGAAAAATGCCTCGAGTTGACGGTGCCGATCCTGAAATGGAGCGGCTTGTCGCCTTGCTCGATCATCACCGGGTGAAAACGGTCTTCGATGTGGGGGCGAATGTCGGGCAGTATGCCCAGAACCTCCGCAAGGCCGGATTCGGTGGCCGCATTGTGTCATTCGAGCCCCTGCGGTCGAACCACCAGCTTCTGGAGAAGCTCGCGGCAGCGGATCCCAAGTGGGACATCGCGCCACGGACGGCCTTGGGCCACACGGATGGTGAAGTGCTGATCCATGTTTCCCAGAGCAACGACATGAGTTCAATCCTGCCGGTGGCGGAGGTGATGCTGGAGGCTTTGCCGAAAGCCCGGATCGTCGAGACCGAGCTGGTTCCGTTGAACAGGATCGATTCGATCTTTTCGCGCTTCGTCGATCCAGGGGAGGACTTCTTCGTCAAGGTGGACACCCAGGGATTTGAAATGCCGGTGCTGGAAGGTGCGATCGAGGCGATGGGACAGGGGCGCATCCTCGGCTGGCAGCTCGAGCTATCGATGATCCCGCTTTATGCCGGTGAGAAGACTTATGAGGAGATCATCTGTCATCTGAAAACCAAGGGCTTCGGGATGCACCTCATCATTTCAGGCTATTTCAGCAAGAAGCTGATGCGCCAGCTCCAGATCGATGGCGTCTTTTTCAAGGAATGAGGCTCGTTGAACCTCGGATGGCCAAGTGGGGCCAATTGGCCACGGGCCGTCAGCGGTGATTCTTCACCTTGG
>JAIXVN010000584.1 GCA_027483005.1 Verrucomicrobiaceae bacterium | reverse complement strand
GTTGTAGAGGGCCATCGGCGCGACATCGACCTCGGCGGTGATGAGACCGTTTTCGTTGACGCCACGGTTGATGTCGTCGAGGGCGTCACCCTTGATGGCGACGATGACGACTTCCTTTTCGCCGGCGCTTTCCAGAAGCTCGTAGTCCCAAACGACCTCGTTGATCGGGAACGGCACGTGCTGCTGGGCCTCGAAGGTCACCAGCTGCTCGATGTTGTCGTCCTGGAGGGGCGGCAGCTTGACGAAGCGGGTGAACACCGACTGGCCGGAGATCGCATAGCGGACCTTGGTCTTGCCGAGCTTCAGCCGCTGGACGAGCTGTTCGATTGCCGCCTTGGTCTGCGACTGGCGGATGGCATCGGTGGCCGGATCGGCAACGATGGATTCCGAGTCGTAGGATTTGAGGACGAGGCCGCCGGTTTTCGAGGGTTCGAAAACGGCCATGCCGATGCGCTGGGAGCCGATGTTGAGAGCGACGGTGGTCTGGTTGTCAGCCATGATGAAGAGGCGAGGAAAGAGTGGGGCTTGAAGGATCAGCCGGGAGAATGAGAGAACGGGGGCCAGGATCAGCGCTTGTCCTCGGAGATTTCCGCGAAGCGGTCATACCAGAGCATTTTGAACGGCGTCTCGTTCTTGTTGAGGAGGGGAAACTTCGAGCTCATGTCGGAAAGGCTGGGAGCATCCCACCAGCCTTCCTTCATCTTGGAGGTGCCCGCACCGACCTTGACCCCGTTGACAAGGACTTCGAGACCTACGACTTCCAGCGCATCCTTGCTGGCACGGTCCTTGCCGGTCAGGCGCTTGAAGAGGTTTGGGGAAATGTAAACGGAGGAGTAGAACACCTCATCCAGGGGAACATTGATGTGGGTGATGTCCTTGGTGAGCTTGACCGGCCCCTTGGCACCCTCGACGCCCTTGACGGCGACATACCATTTGACGGTTACCTGATCGACAAAGCCAATTTTCTTCTGCTCGGCATTGGCGGCTGGGATGGTGATCTCAGCCTCTGCTTCGAGCCAATCCTTGGGAGTGAATTTCTTGTCCTTGATGACATTGATCTGCGGCGAAGGCAGGGCGTCGAAATCAATCTTGCCAATTGTAGCCTTCTGCTGCTGGGCATTCAGAGAGGCGGAGGTGAGGAGGGCGGCGAGAGCCAGGCCGATGGAGAAGGTTTTACTGAGCGAGGTGCGCATACATTTCAGGTTTCCCCAACAACTAGGGAAGACCCTTTCGGGTTGGCCAGAGAAAACCTCGTGGTCACCTCAAAAAAACCTCGGTCGTATTTACATTGATGATCGCCCCAAGAAGCCATCGCGATTGACGAAAAACCCAATCCGTGCATCGCTACGACATGGTTTCGAGGCGGTTGCGATTCGAGTCCGGACGAACGCGCGTCGTCGGGAGCATCGGGGATTCAGAAGTGCTGCGTAAGACTACGGATGACGCTGCGATGGCGGATTGTGACGTGGTCGAGATCCGTCTGGACATCCTGGCAGCGGAGAAGGCCCTGAATCGCTCCTCGTGGAGTCATTTGGTCAATGTTCCGATCCTTTTCACCGCCCGCCGCGAGGAGGAAGGTGGTGTCATTCCCAGCACCGCGGCCGAACGATCGGCGTGGATCGAACTGGCCATCGACGATGCGGCGGCCATCGACATCGAGGTGGCCAGTCTTGAGGAAATGCAAGCCGTCACGGCGGTTTTGAAATCACGTGGAATCCCGCTTGTTGCCTCGTTCCACGATTTCACCGCCACTCCACCGCAGGAGGTCTGGCAGCAGAAACTCGAGATCGCCCGCGCCGCCGGGGCCGCTGTGTTCAAGGCGGCCGCAAGGATCCGGCAGCCGTCGGATCTGGCCTCGCTGGCCGAATTCCAGTCGATCAACCACGGGCTGCCAGTGGCCATGATGGGAATGGGCGCGCTCGCTCCGGTTTCCCGGGTGCTCTGTGCCCAATATGGCTCGGTGTTGAACTACGGATACCTGGGAAATGTGCCCACAGCTCCTGGCCAGTGGAGTGCGGCCAGGCTCAAGAGCGCGATCGCCGCAGTCGAGCCTGTCCCGGATCACTCAGCCACCGGCATTTCATAGAGTTCGCTGCTGGAAAGGGTGCCCATCGGGTAAAGGAAACCTCCTTGCACCAGCACCCGCCCATTCCCCAGCAGGACGGCATCGTGGCCCTGCCTGGCGGTGCCAAGCGGGCCGGTGGCGGTCCATCCGCCGGTTGAGGGATCGAAAAGCTCGGCATTCGGCAGGTAACCGGAGCTCCCATAACCGCCCACGACCAGAACCTTCCCTCCGGGGAGAAGCGTGGCCGTGTGGAAGTAGCGGGGTCGGACCTGGGCCCCGGTCAAGCTCCACAATCCGCTCGCCGGATCGAAGATCTCCGCCGCTTGCGGCAGGCCGGAGAACAAACGACCGCCCGACACGAGAACCCGGCCATCCGCCAGCAGCGTGGCGCAGTGATCCATGCGCGCGGTCGGGGCATTTGCCGTCATCGACCAGTTGCCACTGAGCGGATCATAGACCTCCGAGCTGCTGAGGATCGCGGTCCCATCATGGCCGCGGGCCACCAACACCCGACCGTCATTGAGGATCGTGGCCGCGTGGTGCAATCGGGCGAAGGACAAGGAGCCGGTC